>DONZ01000089.1 GCA_003512875.1 Desulfovibrio sp.
CTCTAAAATATCTTTATATTACCACATAATATACAAAATATCAGAAAAATAAATAAAAGTAAAATAAAATTAAGGAATTAGCTATGTTCAGGAAATTTTTAGCAATGGCGTTAGGGGCGTTTCTTTTCGGGGTCGGTCAGGCGGAAGCGGATATTGTATACTGCACAAACTGTTCCGAGCGGTGGACGCAGGCGGTCGAAAGGGTGACAAGTATCCAGCAGCTCAATCAGATGTATTCCGATTATAGGGAATACGTCGAGCAGACCGCCCATTTATTGGAGAACGTTCATCAGAACATCACCATGATAAAGGACATGCAGCATAACACGCTGGGTTTGCCAAGCGAGATTATCGGCAAAATTTATGACGAAATGACACGCTTGGCGAAAGTGACCAACGCTTTGAACACCATCCGCGCGGACATCGAGGGAACGGAAAGGGTTTATGACGAATATTACAAGACCCAAGCCGAATACAAACGGCTTGCGAACCTGCCCAATGAAATGCTTTCGGAGCGGAACGTCACTATCCGTGCGGACATTGATAAAATGGCGGATCGGATAGACACGGCGACAAAAGCGACGTTTCAGCTTTCGGGAAGTCAGCTCAAGGATTTGGAAGAAAGCGGGAAAATGGAGGACTATATAAATGATTTGGTCAACAATGCGGACGGCAGGAATGAAATGCTGCAAGCGGGAAATCAGCTTGCGAAGCTGCAATATTCGGAAGCTCGACAACTACGGGAACTTGTGGCGACCACCATTCAAAGCAATCTCGCCACGCAGGTGCGTGACGAGAAAGAAAGACAGATTGAAGAAGAGATGAAGCGAATTATACATTCAACCTACGAAGACCCTGTTTTAAACGAATATCCAGATTTGTTTTAAAAAAGTGAAGGATATTCATTTAATGGCGGATCTTTTTTTATAGGTTTATTTTTTATGGTTTCATATTCTTCTTTTGAAATTCTTACAAATTTTCCTAATGACTTTTTTTCATTCATTAATACTTCAGCATATTCAATAGTATTTTTATCAATAGGAGTAATCATGTATTTTATAAAATCATTTACATCAAAAATAAATGTGCCATTTTCTTGTTCAATATTTTTTATTGTGCGACTAGTTTGTTTTATAACAATTTCTTTTTCATTAATAGCTAATAAAAATTCTCCACCTCTTGTAACATCTTTTGCTTTTTCAGCTTTCCAATAACCATAAACATTTTCAATAGAATTTGAACATGCAGAAATAGTGAATAATGACATGAAAACACATAGCAACATAGTAATTTTTTTCATTTTTGTTTTTTCCTTTTGTTTTTTATTTTTTGCAAATGAAGTATTTGCAAATGAAATTAATATAAATATTGTAAATGAAATTATCATAAAATTCAAGGAAAATACAAGCACTTGGTATGGCAAACTATTAAATATTGGAAAAGATATATTTGCCTTAGTGCTGTTATTCGAGTTTTTATGGACCGGCACAAAAGCAGTCATTCAGCAAATGCCGATTAAAGACCTATTAACAAATTTGGTTATGGTTATTCTTTCCGCAACCGTATTTTTCGCCATTATCAACAATTATCAGGATTGGACAAATGCTGTAATTAACGGCTTATCCAATAATGCAATTAATTTAGTTGGAGGGAATTTCAGAGCCGATAATCCTTTTCTTATAGGAATTACCATTTTTGATAAGATAAATGTAATATGTGCAAACGCAGGATTTGTTGATTCAATAATTTTATATTTATGTTCAGGTGTAATTATAATTATTTTTGCACTTATCACTTCCCGAGTTATTGTTATCCATTGTGAAATCTTAATCGGATTATTAGCTTGTATTATTATTGTGCCATTCGGAGCAAGCCAGATGTTTAGGGAATATGCTATAAATGCAATACGTTATACTGTTTCCGTCGGTTTTAAATTATTTACAATAATGCTGATTTGTGGAGTTGCTTTTACATTATTCGAGAATTTTGAGTTTAGAAATTCAGTAGGTTATTTAAGAGATAGTATGATTTTATTGGCTTCTTCAATGGTTTTTTTAGCCATAACATTCACGCTTCCGGATACAATCGCAAGCCTAATCAGTTCGGCACATGGTTCGGCAGGGGGAATGCTGCAAGCATATAACACTGTTGCAAACACCGTTACCGCCGGCATGGCGACAGCAGGCGCCGCATATAAAATAGGCAAAGGTATGACGACAGGAGCGTATACAATGGGCATGCAGGCTTCAAGAGCGAGAAGCTTGGCAAAGGAAACGTCAGGCGACGCATGGAAAGGGATGGGCAAAGGGGCGAAAGCTTGGAATACTGCTAAAGCTTGGAACTCCGGCAGACAGCAGGCAAGCATGAACCGTTCATCAATTCATAATGAATTAAAAAATATGAGGCTGGAACACAGGCACTTAAGAGAACAAAAATAAAAAAGAAACATAATGGAAAATCAAACTTATAGAAATTTTAATAAGAAACAAGTGAGGTAATTATGGGATTATTCAGTAAAAAGAATAAAATTAAGCAAAACAATAAAAGCAAATTACCCTTTGATTATATTTTTGCGATAGGTTTTATGTGCTTCCAAGTTAGTCTTTATATTATTTATGTAATATTTTTATTTTTGCAATTCTTGATATGCAAAGAATAAGCATGCAAGTCGAAATGATATATATTCAACAGAGGAAAAAATATAAAAATAAACTTACAAAAATTTTAATAAGCAAGTGAGGTAATTATGGGATTATTCAATAAAAAAGATAAAGAAAAAGCACCATTTCATATTATAGTCATGAAAATTTTTTTGGTTATACTTATTGTTTATTATTTTTATTGTCATTTATTTAATAAACCACTCTTTTAAAATATTTTCAAGATAATAGGTTATACCAATGTAATTTAACGCTTGAATAGAACAAACAACTAATAGCATTCTTATAACATTATATAAAATTGAAAATGAACTTTGAACATAGTTTTTAACAAATGCTTTTTTTTGAAGGAATTTAAATATGCAGGAAGTTTCAATTATAAGAAACAGAATTAATAAAAATAACAAATATAAATTGTCTTGTGCAATTTTTATAATATCATTGAAAGATGGTTTTTGTAATGTAATTGCTGTAATCAATGCTGTTCCGTTAAGAATAAAAAGAAATGCAATGAGTTGCTTAACTTGTTCAAAAATTTTTGAATATATTGGTTCAACATATTTCTTATACAGTTCAAAATTTTTTATTTGTTCATTTAAAATAATTTCTTCTTCATTTAAATTTTTCTTTTTCTCAAACATAAAACATTTCCTTTTGGAGTGAAAATGAAAAATCAAACTTATAGAAATTTTAATAAAAAGCAAGCGAGGTGATCATGGGATTATTCAGTAAAAAAGATAAGGAAAAAGTTCAGGTAAAAAAGGTTGAGAACCCGTATCTGAACGGGCGTGAGGAATGGCTTGAACGGTATGGAAGCTATGTCAAACAGCGCGACGGATGGCGGCTGTTCGCAATACTTATGACCGTCACGGCTTTAGTGTGTATTTCATTAACGGGATATATGGCAACGCAAAACAAGATTATTCCTTATATCGTGGAAGTTGACAAACTCGGGCGTGCGGCGGCGGTTTCCCCGGTTGATGAAACAAGACGTGTGTCTTTGAACAACGTCATACCGAGCGTTATTTCAATGGTGATTTCAGACTGGCGGACGGTTACGGCTGACATCGAGCTGCAAAAACGCATGATAAAACGTTTGGGATATTTCACGGCAGGCGCCGCCAAAGGATATTTTGCAGATTGGTATCAAAAATTCAATCCGTATGAACGCGGAAAAGAAAATCTTGTAACCGTGGAATTGAAGTCACTTCCTTTGGCGGTCAGTGAAAATTCCTACCGCATAGAATGGACGGAAATCATCAGAAACCATGCGGGAGCAATGATTGAAAGCACGCAATATGAAGCGACGGTAACCATAAAACTTGCCAACCCGAACAGCGAACAAATGATTTTACACAATCCGACAGGGATATTCATAACGAACATAGACGCAACAAAATTATTTTAACATAAATTTCAAGAGGTTATAACATGAAAAAGATAGTGTTGTTATTATCTTTGTCTGTCTTTGCAAGCCAATTTTGCGCGAAAGGCTATGCGACAGAAGCAAATCAGGACTTAATCAATCAGTTGGAAGTGCCTAATTTTTCAGTGAATATGGCACCGGTGCCATTGCAGGCAAAAGAAAGAAAAGCTCTGGAACTTTCCAAAAAATGGATCACAAAATCAAGTGTGCCGTTCATGGCTGCGAACGGAAAGCTGACATATGTGCACGGAGCGAGCATGCCTACGGTGCTTGCGACGCCCATGCAGGTTTGCGATGTGGAATTGCAGCAAGGCGAAAGCATCAACAGCATAAACGTAGGCGATACGGCAAGGTGGCAGGTTGTGGTAGCCAATGCGAACAACCGTGAACATATCCTTGTGAAGCCAAGCGACAGCAATATTGAAACCAATGCCATTGTTGCAACTAATCGCAGGGTTTATCACTTACGGCTTGTATCAACGGAAGACAGCTTCACGCCGTATGTGGGTTTTGTGTACGCAAATGAAATGCTTGCCTATCAAAGCCAAGTCAACGAACAAAAAGCCCAAAAAGAACATTTCAATTCCTATTCCGATGAAACGGAAGAAAATAGGGTTATCAGCCTTGAAAGCCTGAATTTCAATTATGAACTGCGCGGCAATGCGAACTGGAAGCCGGAACGTGTTTATGACGATGGAGCCAAGACCTATATCAAACTTCCGAAACGGACATACACGAGCGAAATGCCTATTTTGCTTGTTTCCAAAGGTGGTGAAACCGTACTTGTAAACTATCGGACCAAAAAGACCGCCATGATTGTGGACGGCGTGTTCGATGAGATAATTCTTGTTTTAGGTGTTGGAAAAAATAAGGAACAAATAAATATCGTGAGGGCTGAATAATGAAGAATTTAGTCCTTATCGCATTGGTATTTTTGGTTTCCGCCTGTACAAGCGTGCGCAATTATCAATCCGGCAATTCCTTTCTTGGAGTTGTTCCCGAAGAACAAAGTGTTTTAAAAGCGATTGCGGGTGATATGGCTTTGTATATCGCAACGCAGTACGCTCCCGGACACACAAGCTTTAATTTAATAACTCCAAAGGAAGAAAAGACGGAAGTTGTCGACGACGTGACGATTGATACGTTTTCCGTGATTTTTGAAAACGCGCTGCGTCAAAGAGGCTTTGAAATCTCCAAAAAAGGCATGGACCTGTCTTATACGATAGACAGTCTGGAAGAAGGGCTTTTTTATACGCAAATCCGTTTGGGAAACGGCAATAACTTTTCCTCGTTATATAACAAAGACGGTAAAAGCATTTCCTCACGATCAAGCTTATTAGGAGCTGAAAATGAGTAGTTCTCCCAACAAGCTTGAAACGCATCCACAGCCTGAAACAAAAAGCATTTCCAAAAAAACGCTTATTATTACCATTGTTGTTGTCATTATCTTAATTCTTTTTGTGATGTTTAATCTTCTTACTGAGGAAAATAAAACAGAAGAACCTCACAATACAATGCAGGAAATTCATGTAAGCGAAAGCAAAGTCGATTTTGCGCCTACAACAATGGATACGGGTTTAGCCGTTCAACCCAAAAAAGAAGAACCGAAAGAAGAACTCAAAGACGAAGCGTTCCCTGAAATAAAAGTTTCAAGAATGCCCGAACCGAGCGAACATACAAAAAAGTTTATTCAAATGCGTGAACAGGCGTATCTTGCGGCGCTGCAAGCGAATTTGACGGCATATACTGGCGGTGGGTCCAGTCAAATTGAACAGCCGGCTGAAAATTATACGCCCATATCGGCAACGGAACGCCCGATACCTCCCGGTATGGCGATAAATGCGGGACAAAACAACTATGATGTTTCTGCCGACATCGACAAGGAACAGTTTTTTGAACGGGCACTGCCTGACAATCAATGGATAAATCCAAACATAAGAACGGCAGGACAGAAATACGAAATCAAAACAGGCAGTGTTATTCCCGCCGCCATGGTGACGGCAATTAATTCAGACCTTCCGGGAAACATGATAGCACAGGTCACACAGAATATTTATGACAGCGCAACAGGCGGTTATTTGCTTATTCCACAGGGTTCAAAGCTGTTCGGCGTGTATGACAGCCGTGTGATTATGGGACAGCGGCGTGTGCTCGTCGCATGGAACAGGATAATTTTTCCTGACGGATCAGCCATGACAATACCGGGTGTTCCCGGAGCGGACATGGCAGGCAACAGCGGGTTTAGCCAAAAGGTCGATAATCATTATTTTCGGATTTTCGGTTCAAGCATTCTAATGGCTCTCATCACGGCAGGCACAGCGTATGCCGTTGATGAAAACACCAATAACGACAATGAAAACAGTTTATCTTCACAACTCAATTCCGCTTTAGCCCAACAATTAGGACAAGTCACAACTTCCCTGCTTGAAAAGCATTTGAATATCAAACCGACGCTTGAAATAGAGCCGGGTTATCAGTTCAACATCGTTTTAACCAAAGACTTGGTTTTTGGCGGAAGCTATAAGGGGTGGAAATAGGTATGGAAGAATACGGATTAAAAAAATCAGGACAAAAATTTACATTTCGAGTATTTTTTCTGCTTTATTTTATTTCGGTAACAATACTTGCATTGCATATGACAGCCCAGTTTTTAGGACAGTATTTTCCCAAAGAGCAGCTCTCTTTATTTGGAGTAACCTTTTATCCGTTTTGGAAAGCTCCTTACTGGTATTATTTAGCATATAAATATTCAGCCGGTGATGAAGCATTAAAAATATTTTATATATGGTTCGTGCCATTAAATTTAATATTGCTATTTTATGCAATTTACTGCGTTTTTCCAAAAGGCAATAAAACTCTGCACGGTTCCGCCAAATGGGCAACCAAAAAAGACATTAAGGAAATGGGCTATTTCGGAAATAAAGGCGTTTACATCGGCGGTTATAAAGATGGGAGAAATTTACTGTATCTCAAGCATAACGGACCCGAACATATTTTGACATTTGCTCCGACACGAAGCGGTAAAGGCGTGGGGCTTATTGTACCAAGTCTTTTGGCGTGGGAGGAATCAAGCATTGTCCTTGATATTAAGGGCGAAAACTGGGCGTTAACCGCAGGGTACAGGCAAAGTTTGGGGCATAAGGTTATCAAATTCGACCCTACGGACACAGAAGGCGTAACGGCTTGTTTCAATCCTTTGGAAGAAATTGATTTTTATGATTTCGGCTGTATCAAGCAAGTGCAGAATATCGCCCTCATGCTTGTAGACCCTGACGGCAAAGGACTTACCGATTACTGGAACAAGGCAGGCTATGCCTTTTTGGCAGGAGCGTTATTGCACTGCCTTATCGTGACAAAAGCGCGGTTCATGCGGACCGCCACAATGCAGGATTTGGTTTTTATCCTTGCAGGCGCGGAAAAGGAACTACCCACTCAATTCAGAATGATGAGGCATTTTAATCATGCAAAACTGCTTGATAGGCTTTATCCGGGAATTGACCATCAAATCGGCGTTGAATGCCACAATTTCATTTTATCTTGTGCAACTGAAATGGAAAACAAGGGCGAGCAGGAAGTCAAGGGCGTTGTTTCATCAGCATTGGTCAATTTATCCTTGTACCGTGACCCGGTTATCACCAAAAATACTTCCAAAAGCGATTTCAAGCTCAATGATTTGATGAACCATGACAGCCCGGTGGATTTGTATTTGGTGATAAGTCCTGCGGAAATTGACCGTGTGAAGCCGCTCATACGGTTGATGACGGATATGATAATCCGCCATATTTGCCGTGAAATGGAATTTAAAGACGGTAAAAGCGTCAAGGGTTACAAGCACAGAATGCTTTTGCTGTTCGACGAGTTCACAAGCATAGGCAAATTGCCCATTATCGAAAAAGCCATTGCCTATATCGCGGGCTATGGCGGTAAGATGTATCTGATTGTGCAGGACTTGGGGCAATTGAATGACGTGTACGGCAAGGAAAATTCGCTTATGGCGAACTGCCATATCAGAATTGCTTATGCCCCCAATAAACTTGAAACGGCACAAATGCTTTCCGAGATGACAGGCAAAACCACTGTTGTCGATAAAAAAACTTCGTATTCTTACTCCAAAGGCGGAAAAAGCCGTTCCGTGAATATTCAGGAAACGGCAAGACCGCTGCTTACGCCCGACGAATGCATGCGCTTGCCGGGAGCGAAAAAAGACAGCGGCGGAAATGTGCTTGAGGGCGGCGACATGCTGATTCTAACGGCGGGGCGTCCTCCTATTTACGGCAGACAGATTTTATATTTCAAAGACCCGGTTTTTATAGCACGGGCGAAAATGCCCGCTCCGGAACAGTCCGATTCCATTTATTTTGAGAAGTATACTCCGTCAGACATGGCAAAAGGCGTCAGCTTTTCCGAATTTATGAATAAAAAAGGAAATGCCCATGGTTAAGATTTTTCTGAGAATTTTTGCCTGTATTTTTATTCTGTTTTTTGGATTTTCCATGTTTTACAGCTTCGGCTTCAACACAACCTCCAGCATGGAAAAAGGCTTTTATTATCAAACATTAGATCAGGACACGCTCAATTACGGCGATATTATCAGTTTTAGACTGAGCGAAGAAACAGCGGAAAAAGTCCATGCGGAGCGTTATGTCAGCCCTCATCAGAAATTACTCAAATTTGTTGCAGGGCTTCCCGGAGATAAGGTTGACATTATAGAAAATCAAATTTGTGTCACTCCGAAAGGCAAGTCCGTTGCCTGTGTCTGGGGTGAAATCAAAGAAAAGGACAAAGACGGCAATAATACGGTAAGCCTACTACAACCATGTATTATTCCTCAAAATAAGGTGTTGGCGATGACGGCTCATAGAGGGAGTTTTGATAGTCGTTATTTTGGATTGGTTGATATTTCGACCGTAACAAAAATGAAAAAATTTTAGGAGAAAATTATGCAAAACTCAATGAACGTAACTCGTGAAGAACGTCTTGAAGCGGCAGGAAACGCAGTATTCCGTCAGCTTGCCGAAGAACCTGATCTTGTAATTGAGCTTGACCCCGAACTTGCCGAGTTCATGGGCGATTTTGAGGAAAAAGCTTTAAACGGAGAGGAATTATGAGCCAACAACAAGATAAAAAAGATTTATTCCATGTCGCTTTATCAAAGCAAATTGCAAAACAAATTATGCGTGGCACTGCCTCATTTTTAACTGCTCATGAAAACGAACGCGTTGACTTGCCCTATAACCCTGTAACAGGAAAGAACTATACTGCTGCAAACAATATGGTTTTATCAGCCAAAGGCTACACGGATAACCGCTGGCTGACGTATGACCAAGCGGCTGAACAAGGCTATCAGGTGAAAAAAGGTGAAAAGGCGACAGAAATCGCATTTTACCATTACATCGATTATAAAACCAAAGAAAAGCTTGATAAACCCAAAATTCAGACTGTGAAACTGTTCAATGCCGAGCAACTGACAGGCATTGAAAAAATGCCGGGCAAAGCGTCAAACAAGGAAGAAGCCCTTGCGAAAGTTCAAAGCATTTTTGAAAATTCACAAGTTAAAATTGTGAACAATCAAAAAAATAAAGACTTTTATCTTTCTAGGGATGATACAATTTATATGCGTTCTAAAGACGCATATAAAGACGAGCTTGCTTATAGCTCTGCTGTTCTTCATCAGTTTTGCCGTTGGGCAGCTTGTGGCGAAAAACGTTTAAATTATGGAACTGTTCCTTTTGGTACAGAAGCTTTTGCCCGTCAAAAACTCCGTGCAGAAATTGCAACGTATATGCTTTGCAAAGAAATTGGGCTTCCGTTTGAACCAGAGGGAGAACAATTTGCTGTTCAATGGTCACAAATTATTGAAAAAAGCCCTTTTGAAATTTTGAACGCTGCCAAGGACGCAGAAAAAATAAAAGGTTTTATTATGGAGTTTGATAAGACTTTGGAAAAAGCACAGGAATTGGAACAGGGGCAAGAGATTGAGCCTGCTGAAAATACTCTTGCCGAAGCTAAGGAACAGGCACGACGGACTGAACACGTTCAGACTGCGGAACAATCTGAACAAGAAGAAACGCAAGCAGAACAAGCGCCTAAAAAAGAATGGAAAGAAATGATTAAGCTTTCTGTTTCTTATGATGATAAGGACGAAGCGAAAAAGCTCGGTGCGAAGTGGTCAGGCAAACAGGAAACGTGGTATGTGCTTGAGGGCACGGATTTACAGCCGTTTTATAAATGGCTGCCGAAGGAAAAGAAAGTTGAGCTTATCATGGCAAGCCGTGATTATCTTGACGTGCCAAGAGAAGAAAAAGACGAAGCAAA
>DONZ01000199.1 GCA_003512875.1 Desulfovibrio sp.
GCAGTTTTCCTTTGCGTTATCCACAGCCAAAGACTCAATATCCAGTCCGCAGCCCGTCAGCCCGTAATGCGTGCACGCAATGCCCAAAATGCCCGTGCCTGTTCCCAAATCCAAAAAACGCTGACCTGCACGGATTTTGCCCTCATGATACAAAGCGGTTATGGCTTTCAAACACAAAACGGTGCTGGCATGATGTCCTGTTCCGAAGGCTGATTTCGGCTCGATGATGATAGGATAAAGCTTTTTGGGATTTTCATAGCTTTTTGCAAGCCAAGGGGGCAAAATGACAAAATCTCCCGCTTCAATGGGCGTAAAATATTCCTTCCATGCATTGGTCCAGTCAGCCTGCACGATTTTTGAACGCAAACACTGCGCTTCCGGCAAGAAATTTCGTATCTGAGCCACAAGGGCATTTAAAAGCTCCCCGTCCTCGCAATGCAGCGTCAATTTTATCTGCCCCGTGGCGAGGCTTTCCTCTTCCCAGCCGTAACCGAGGGCTTGACCGACAAGTGCTTCCGCAAGAGCGAAATCTTCCTCTTCAACAAGAATTTCCAAGCGTTCAAGATATTTTTCTTCTGTATCCATACTGTTTTTCCTTATTGAGGAAGAAGCCTTACTTCGTCGATTCCGTCCAACTCTTCCAAAAGCACGTCGATCTGTTCACTTTTTGCCGTATTCACCTGCTTTCCGACATACGCGGCATAAATAGGCAGTTCCCTATGCCCCCTGTCCACAAGCACGAGCAAATCAATGGAACCAGAACGCCCGTAATCCTGCAAAGCCTCAAGCGCCGCCCTTACGGTTCTGCCTGAATATAAGACATCATCAATCAAAATCACCCGTTTTCCCTCAATGGAAACCGGAATATCCGAAGCCGTCAGTTCGGGAATTGCGGCAAGCGAAGTCCAGTCATCCCGGTACAAACTGATGTCAAGCGTTCCCTGAATGACTTTCCTGCCTGTTTTTTCAAACAAGATATCCGCCACTCTGTTGGATAAGTACACACCTCTGCGGACTATCCCGACTAAAACAACATCGTCCAAATTTTCGTATTTTTCCAATATCTGATACGCCAAACGCTCTAAAGTACGCGCCATTTCGTTTTTATTCATAAGAACTTTCATAACAACTCCTGTACGATGCAAGGCAAGCACCATAATTAATTGTACCCGAACACAAAATTATTGCAATGAAATTTTAACAAGAATTTTATCAGAAAAAAATAACATGGTTAAAACCATGCTTAATTATTGGAAAATTAAATTCCATATCCGGAATAATCAAAATTCCGACATTGACAAATCCGTATTTGCAACCTATTTTAATAATACAAACATACACGCATAGTGCGTTAGAGGAAAAAAGAATGATTAAATTATCAGAAAATGCCAAAAAAGAACTTGATGCTTTTTTCGCAACAAAAGAAAAAAGCACCATTCGTGTTTTTTTAGCTCCCGGCGGCTGACGCGGTCCTAAATTATCTTTGGCTCTGGATGAGTCCAAATCAGATGATACAACAGTGGAAGCAGAAGGATATACATTCTGCATTGAAACAAGCTTACTTTCACAAATTGGTGGTGCGACCATCGACATTACCTATTTAGGTTTTACTGTCGAACCTGAAATTCCGCTCAACGCGTCCGGTTCTTCCGGCTGCTCCAGCTGCAGCAGCGGCGGTTCCTGCTCCATCTAAATTATTTCAATGTATTCCCACAGCTTTTTGTGGGAATACCTTTATGACACTATGATTGAAATCAGTTTAAACGCCCGAAAAGAACTGGAAACTTTCTTTTTATCCCAAGAAAAACAACCTATCCGTCTTTATTTAGCCCCGGGAGAGCAAAGCTCCAGACTGGAATTTATTTTGGATTCTCCGACGGAAGGAGACGAAGTTATCGCCGTGCAGGATTTTGTTTTCTGCATTAATGCTGAATTGTTGAAAAAATGCGGCGGTATTCATATTGATGTCACTGATGATACTTTTATCGCAGCCCCCCGCATTCCTTTTCCGAAACGAAGCGCCTGTTCCGGAACAAGCTGCGGTACGTGCGGTTTTTCCTGCAAAAAATAGAGATAAAAAGGTTTGAAAAATGAAATGCCCTTTTTGTAATTCAATTCTTGAAAACGGATACTGCAAATCCTGCGAACGACAAATCCATGAACTTTATCGTCATCCCAAAAAAGCGGAACACGAAGAAAAACCTGAAAATGAAGAAGTGATTGAACCTGAAATCGTTGACGAGGAAGAGATCAATTCCCAGCGCGCTTATCGTAATTTCCGGCAATCTCCTCTTTTTACCCAATATGCATTCACAAATGTCAATATGCACGATTCCTGCCTTACCGGCATTATCAGCTTCGGACTTATTTTTTTCGTTTTTCTGCAAATGGGTTTTTTAGCCGCCTTAGGCTTCGCATTTTTCACGTTTATCGGAAAAATCATTTCCTTGGTCATTTCCGTAAAAAGCCTTTTAAAAGGCAAAATCATATCCCCTATCATGCTCGATGTCGCCATTTGGATTATTTCCTATTGCCTTGTGACATGGCTTGCATGAGTTAAACATAATCAAAACTTACAGCTAATATCATAATTATATTGCCATATAAACATAAAACAGCCCGGTCCATTCGGGCTGTTTTATTAATTTTAATTGCACTCGCCCTTTTTTTCCCTATTTTCAATCCGTTTCCTGTCCGGCAGTACCCTTTTATGCATACTTGCAGATTAAATCTTGACTAATTCAAATAATCTGCCAATATTACATACATTGCATCAAAAAATTCAAAACATTTTATTTTTTAGGAGAGGAAAAACATGAAAATTAAAAAAATATTGTTTCAGGCAGCCCTTATTCTGTTATGTTTGGCAGGAACAACTCCCGCCATGGCGTTTGATTTGAACAAAGCGATAAGCGGAGCGACAAAAGCCGTGAAAGCCGTCACCCTGACCGACGAACAAATGGCGGAATATGTAAAGGAATACGTTGACTGGATGGACAAGAACAACAAAGTTTGCGCAGCCAACGATCCATACACCGTCCGTTTGAAAAAATTGACCAAAGGCTTGGGCGATGCAGACGGTATCCCCTTGAACTTCAAAGTGTACCATGTGAAAGATGTGAACGCTTTCGCCTGTGCCGACGGCAGTGTGCGCGTATTTTCCTCATTGATGGACATCATGACCGACGAGGAATTGCTGGGCGTGATAGGCCATGAAGTGGGACACGTGGCGCACAGGGATTCAAAAGAAGGCTTCCGTACGGCATTGCTGACATCAGCATTGAAGGACGGCATTTCATCCAAAGGGGGAAAAACGGCTGTTCTGACAGATTCACAGCTGGGTGATTTGGGGGAAGCATTGGTCAACGCTTCCTACTCGCAAAAACAAGAATGCGCGGCTGATGATTACGGTTACGAATTTCTGAAAAAAGCGGGCAAAAATCCATGGGCTATGGCATTGTCTTTCCAAAAGCTGAAAAAAATGCAGGAAGGAGCAGGGGGTGCCAAGAAAAGCAGTGCGTTGAACCAGTTGTTTTCAACCCACCCGGACCTTGACAAGCGTATCGAACGCATGGAAAAGCGCGCCACAAAAGAAGGCATAAAGAAACCTGCAAACACAAAAAAATAACTCAAAGACACAAATTTTCCGAAATTGCGGAGATAAAAAATCCTGCATGCGTTGCAGGATTTTTTGTTCGCCGCTTCAGTGCGAAAAGAGCGGCAAAAGCCGCTCTTTTATTCGTCATTCACAAAACGCTCATTTTTTGCAGTTTGAGTTTTTAGAACATTTATCGCAATACGAACATGTGTTTTTGGTCCGTATTTGTTTAATCGCATAAATCACAGCCACGGCAATTAAAGCTATTACAATGATGTCACTCATGATTTTTTCCTAATACTTGTTATAAGGGTTTCTGCGTATCAACATATAGACAATAAAAACAACCGCACCAAAGCCTGCAAATGTTCCAAACGTAAACACGCCGGTCGTCATGAATGTTCCCAACTGGTAAATGATGAGAGAAACAACATAGGCGAGCGCGCATTGGAACGTAATGGCAAACCATGTCCATGCGGGATTATTCATCTCCCGCTTGATCGCCCCGATAGCCGCAAAACACGGGGCGCAAAGCAAGTTAAAGACAAGGAACGCATAGGCCGAAACTTTGGTAAAATCATTGGCGAACAAAGTCCAAAATTCTTCACCGCTTTCAGCAACCTCCGCAAAACCGTAAAGCACCCCGAGCGTGCTGACAACGTTTTCTTTCGCAATAAGCCCGGTCACCGTTCCGACGGTCGCCTGCCATGTTCCGAAGCCCACCGGAGCAAATAACGGAGCAATGATATTGCCAAGAACGGCAAGCAAGCTTTCATCGCTATTTTCCACAGCGGCAAAACTGCCGTTTTCAAATCCATACCCCTGCAGAAACCACAGCACAATGGAAGAAAGCAGGATAACGGTTGTCGCCTTTTTGAAAAATGAAACACCCCGTTCCAAAGTCACGCGCAAAATATTTCCAAGCACAGGCAAATGATAGGGAGGCAGCTCCATAACAAAAGGACTTGGAGTTGACGCGAAAAGCTTTGTTTTTTTCAGCATGATGCCGGAAATGACAATAGCGAAAATGCCCATAAAATACGCTGACGGAGCAACCCACCATTCACCGCCGAACAATGCCCCGGCAATAAGGGCGATAATAGGAAGCTTAGCGCTGCATGGAATAAAGGTCGTCGTTAAAATCGTCATCCTTCTGTCACTTTCCGTTTCGACAGTACGGGAAGCCATAACTCCGGGAATACCGCAGCCGCTGCCGATGAGCATAGGAATAAAAGACTTGCCGGACAAACCGAATTTACGGAAAATTTTATCCATGATAAAGGCAATGCGCGCCATATAACCGATATCTTCCAATATGGCGAGAAGAAAAGAAACCAATAAAATTTGCGGAATAAAACCGAGCACCGCCCCGACACCGCCGACAATGCCGTCAACGACAAGACCCGCAAGCCACCCGCTTGTTCCGGAACGTTCCAACCATTCATTTAAATTACCCTGCACAAATTCCCCGATAATGATATCGTTGGTATAATCCGTGGCAAGAGTTCCCAGCGTCGTCACAGAAATATAATAAACAAGGAAAATGACAGCCGCGAAAATCGGAATGGCGTAAAAACGGTTTGTCACGATACTGTCAATTTTTTCAGAAAGCGTTACTTCCCCTATGTTCTTTTTTATGACCAAGCGTTCAATTTGCTTGGTGATAAACAAATAACGCTGATTGATAATGATACTTTCGGAATCATCATCAAGATCTTTTTCACAGTTTGCAATATGTTCCTCAATATGGGCGAGCTGTTCTGCATCGAGCTTCAGTTTTTCCTGAATATCGGCGTCACGTTCAAAGAGTTTGATAGCGTACCAGCGGACTTTATCGGCAGGAACCAGTTTTTCAATGATTTCTTCAATATGGGCGATGGAATGTTCAACTGTCCCTTCAAAAATCGAAGGCAAATGCTTTTGCTCTTTCTGCATTTTCGCAAGCTCGACAGCTTTTGCGACAGCCTCTCTTGAGCCTTCTTTCAAAAGGGCGGACGTTTCAAACACGGGACAGCCGAAAACCCTTTCCAATTCCTGAATATTGATGGTGTCGCCCCGTTTGCGGATGACATCAATCATATTGAGAGCAATGACAACAGGAATGCCAAGTTCCAGAAGCTGCGTCGTCAGATACAGATTGCGTTCTATATTGCTGGCGTCCACTATATTTAAAATAACGTCGGGACATTCATCCAATAAAAAATTCCGGGAAACAACTTCTTCCGAAGTATAGGGGGACAAAGAATAAATTCCGGGCAAATCCTGAATTTGAATTTCCTTTTCATCTTTAAAATAGCCCATTTTCTTTTCAACGGTAACTCCGGGCCAGTTCCCGACATACTGATTGCTGCCTGTCAAGTCGTTGAACATGGTAGTTTTGCCGCTATTGGGATTGCCTGTCAATGCAATAGTGATACTCATCGTTTACCCCTCCGCCTCAACTTCGATCATTCCGGCATCTTCCTTACGCAAAGAAAGCATATATCCTCTTAATGTCACCTCGACAGGATCACCAAGAGGAGCGGTCCGCACCAATTTGATTTTACAGTCTTTAGTAATTCCCATATCCATAATCCGCCGTCTGACCGGTCCCTCTCCGTGAACCTTAAGAACCTTTACGGAACCGCCGATAGGCACGTCTTTTAAAGTATACATAATTTTCCTAACTCACATAAACGTTTTGAGCAAAATCCTTATCGATAGCATAAGAGCTGTCTTTTGTCCTGACAATCAAATTTCCGCGTTCCGCCAAAGCAATTGTTATTTGCGCACCTTCGCAAAAACCCAATTCCTTAAAACGGGTTTTGATTTCATGTCCGGCTTTGATTTTGCGGATAATCAGTTTTTCACCTTTACGGGCTAAAGCTAACGGAAACATAGCCTTTTCCTCAACAGAAACAATTTGTTTTTTCAATATTGAAAATCAATTTCAATTTCATTTAATGCAAAACCCGTTTATTTGTCAAGATTAAACAGAACTATTTTTTTAAATATTGTTTTTACGCAGCTTAGGGATGACAGAAAGCAGAATAATGGCGCACCCAACAATCAAAATACCGAACGCTTTCTCAAGCGTCATTCCCTCGCCAAAATAAAATATCCCGATAAATACGGCGGTCAAAGGTTCAAGCACTCCGATAATGGCAACGAACACCGTTCCGATTTGCGGCAAAGCATAAATAAGAAGCATATTGGAAGCAACTCCGGTGATCAGCGCCGACCCCAAAATATACATCCATTCATCAACCGTGGACGCAATAAAAAAATTTCCGGAAAAAAGCATATAGACAAGGCTTGCCAATGCTCCGAACAAAAAAAGATAAAAAGAGAAAACCTCTCTTGAAACATCCCGTGCGGGCAATTTCATCAGCAAAACGATATACACGGCATAGCCGAACCCCGCAAGCAAACTCAAAACCAAACCGAGCATGCTTATCGCGATGTTTCCGGAAAAAAATCCAGAGAGCAAGCCAACCCCCAAACTTGTCAGACAGATAAGAACAATTTTATAACATTCCAGCTTTTCACGAAAAAATACGGCGGAAAGCAAAAGCACGAAAATGGGATTGGTATAAAAAACCGTTGTCACCAAGCCGCTGTCCGCATACCTCAGGGCAAGAAACAAAAACAAGGCGATAATGAAATAATTCGCCCCATGCAGCATAATGCTGCAAAGCGATTTGAAAGAAATTGCAAAACTTTTTCCTTTTGCAAAAAGAAAAAGCCCCATAAGCACGGCAGCGGTAAAAAAACGATAAAACAACGTCAAATCGCTTGTATACCCAAGCTCATAAAGAGGCAAAGCAAAAAAAGGGATAAACCCGAAAAAGATGGAGGAAAACGCCGCCTGAACGGCGCCAACGCTTTTATTCATATTCTCCCCATAAAAAAGCAGCAGCGTTTTCTTATTTTTGAATAATGCAGTATAAGGCTTCCCTTGTCGCCGTCTGAACAAAAATCTTATGTCCGAAAACTTCGATTTGCGGTGAATTCATTTTCACTTCTGCGTATTCCGAAGCTTTATCCGAATGATTGTAAATTTTTCTGAATTGTAAGGTATTGCCTTTTTTTCCCAGATACACAAGGGAATAATTATTTTCAGAAAGGGCTGACTTCTTTGTTGTTGTCAGCTGCTTAAACGTTATGTCAAGCTTTTCCGTATTCAAATCTATCGCAATCATTTCCAAATTACTTCGCAAATAATGCCTTGTATCAAGCAAGCCTTTTTCCGTAATTCCGACATATACATCACCGGCTAAAACATAATGGCGGGGTTCCACGGTTTCAGAAGAATTTTCCAAAATCTCTCCCGCCCCTGCGCTTTCCGCCCTGCTCTGCGGCAAATAATATTCGGCAGGAACTTCTTTCAAGATTTGCAGCGGATAAATGATATTCCTGTCAAATTCGACAAACTTCACTTTGTTGGTTTTAGTGCCTTGCTGCAGCTCTTTAAAAGTTTTCGGTTCTTCATAAGCGATTTTAACGCTTTTACCGGGCACAACATAAGGCAAGGATATTTTTTGCTCTTTTTCATTGGAAACCGTCAGGACAGCTTGATTTGCATACACGGTTTTCACTTTTCCGACGGTGAAATTTTTAAAAGAATGAATTTCCGGCTCGTGCACTTTGTCCCGCACGCTTTCAGCAATTAAAAACTCGCTCTGCGGATAATGTTTTTCAACCAGTATGGCGGCGACTTCAACGTTTTGAGGACTGCATGCCGTAAGAATTGCCAGCGGAATAAGTAAAAAAACGTTTTGCGAAGGCAATTTTATCTTCAATGGTTTTAAGATCTTTGTAATTATTTTCAACATACTGCAATCTGGGCTCCAATCCCCTGAAGTTCGCTATCTGAATGGCAAGTCCGGGACGCGCATTCAGCTCCAAAATAAGCGGTCCTAAATTTTTGTCAAGAACCATATCGACACCGACATATCCAAGCCCTGTCAGCTCCGTGCTTTGGGAGGCCTGATACAATAAAACATCCCAATAAGGAACTTGGAAATCTATCAAACTATGCAGCGTATCCGGGTGTTCCGTAATAGGTTCGTTCTTCCAAACAGCCCGTACGGTTTTTCCTGTTGCTATATCCACCCCTACACCTAAAGCCCCCTGGTGCAGATTCGCTTTGCCATCCGACTCCTTTGTTGGCAAACGCACCATGGACATAACCGGAACACCGTGGAAAACAATGATCCGAATATCCGGCACGCCCTGATAACTGATAGGCGAAAAAACAGGGTCGAACTCGACGCACGCTTCAATTATGGCTTTATCGGGCAAACCGCCTAAACTATACATACCGCTGATGATTTTTGAACAATGGTATTTGATGTCGGCAAGGGAATAGACGCTGCCGTCAACCTTGTAATACCGTTCGCCGAATTTTCTTTGGATAACCAAGATACCGTTGCCCCCGGAACCGCGCGAAGGCTTTATGGCGAAAGATTCACGTCCTTCAAGCACCTTGTCCAGACGGCGCAGTTCATATTGCGTATTCAGCAATCCGTACAGTTCCGGAACCTTCAAGCCCGCCCCCAGCGCCAGCTTTTTCGTCAGAATTTTATCGTCCACCAATGGAAAAAGGGAACGCTTGTTCAAAGGCAAAATATAATCCGCATTGCGCTTATTCAGGGCGATAACCCCGCACTCCTTCAAGCGCCTGTAACGTTGCAGCAAATTCATTATTTACCTTCCGCAAAAGCTTTGAAACGGAACAAATCCATTAATCTGTATCCCGTATAGCGGCCAACCAAAAGCGTGAACGCCAAGAAAACCAGCTGCACTTCCGGATAAACAAAAAGAATGAATTCAATATACTGGGATACGAATATCAAATAAGCCAAAACAGCGATGAACAAACTGCCCAAACCCTGCCTGATGGCGGCGCTCGCCCCGTTTTCATCCCAAACAATAGCCATTCTTTCAATGGTCATTGTCAAAATAATCATCGGAAACATGGCGACGGACAATCCGTAATTGAAGCCCAGCCTATAACTGACAACACTTAAAATCGCCATGATAAGCACGACAATGATGAGTATCGCCGCAAGACGCGGAACAAGAAGCAAATGCAGTTTTTCAAAAAGCAGCCTGAAAAACATGCCGATACCGACAATGGTGCTGAACAGAAGAATGCCCGCGAAAAGTTTCGTTTCCACAAAAGAAAGGGCTATCAAAATAGGCATGAACGTACCGAATGTGCTTACGCCTATCACGTTTCGCAAAATGACAAGCAGCAGCGCCCCAAGCGGGATAAGCAAAATGGTTTTAAAAAGTTCCTGCGTTTCGACAGGCAGGCTAAAAAGCGAAAAAGCCGTTATTGCAGGGGAAGTTTTTCCGATAATGGCGAAACTGTTTTCAATTTGCGATTCAATGCGCTTCTGCACGGAAATATTGACATGCAAATTGTCTATGCCCGTCCCTTTCGCCATAGGTTCGGAACCGCGCCACAAAGGCAGGAAGTTTTTCGGAACGGAAAAAATGCCGTTATTGAAATCAAAGGTTATCCATTTATTGTTCACATACACTTCAATCCAGTGTTCAAGAGAAACGTTTCTTCCGGCATACAAGGGAACGCCGTGCATGGCTTCTGATGCGACACCCGCCAAAGCCAAAAGACGCACCGTTAAATTCACTTTCGACAAGTTGCTTTTCAGCCCTTCCACAAGATACTTCGTATTCTGATCCTGCGGATGCTTGATTTCTTCCACAAGCAAAGAAATAAAACTTTCAGAATCAAAGGATTTTTGACCTATCAAACTTAAAACATTGTCGGCGGCGACAAGCTGCGCCTGCGTGAAAGTATTGTCGACAAGCAAGGGAGGGGGACTGTCTGGAACCGTATATTCTTCATTCTTTTGACGTATTGCGGCGGAATAATAAATCACTTGCTTGCCGTCAGCCCTGCGGATGGTGAAACGGACAGAGCGTCCCCGCTCTTTTTCCGAAACAACGGCGCCGTAACCGCGGGCGACAAAATGCTCATTGCTGATATCAAAAAGATAATCGGATTGCGGAATATGTAACTCAACACTGCTTGCGCTGTCATCCGCATTAAACACGATTTCCGTTTCAATATTCCACACGGTGGAATTTTTATCGGGCGTCAGCGGAAATCCTAAAACAAACACCTTATACGCCACGACGGTAAGTGAAACAACAATAAGCAGCATACTCAAAATATGGAAAAAAGAAAATCTTTTCATAACTAATCAGCGATAATGAATTGTTTTGAAGAATCAACTACAATGCCGTGTTTGAGAAAGTTCCTGCCCAGCAAAACCCGATAATCGAAACGTTCGCGGTCCGCAAGATTCACTTCCACATCATGGCTGATGTTTCCGACAGAAATATTGAGCATGACAACGGGACGCTCCTGTATGCCCCCTGTGCGAAGTCTGATTCTGGCGACCCGCACCCTTGGAACGGTGAAATTCACCTTATCGCCGTCGTCAGTCACCAAATTGAACTCCACATAGGTTTTCTTGCCGTCTTTATACGTACGCACGATTTCCGCATCAACGGAACAAACATCCGCACCGGTATCCAATTTCGCAGGAAGCAGCACCCCATTGATTTTAACATGTTCAATATAGCCCGCCACTTCCGTTTCTTCGCCGGAACAAGCCGTTATTACCGTCATAATCAATACGCCCGCCAACAGTTGAATAAATTTTTTCATCAAACACCTTCAAACTAAGCTTTTAAAAGTTTACTCAAATCAAATCAGATGTCAATGATGAAAAAAATCTATAAAAACAAAGTTTCATGGCATAAAAAAAAGGTGCTCCGCAGGCACCTTTTGAAAACCCTTATTTGTTCAATTCCGAAGCATATTGATGAATACCGTTCGCAATGCCTTCCGCCAAACCGTTTTTGTATTTTTCCGATAAAAGGCGTTTCGCCTCGGCGGAATTGGACGTATAACCCATCTCAATCAAAATGCAGGGCATGGACGAACCTATCAGAACATGAAACGGCGCGCCCTTTGTGCCGTTGTTTTTTATGGAATAGCCGCTCTTTGCGATTTTACGGACAGTATTTGACTGAACTTTTTGGGCAAGACGTTTTGATTCTTGGATACGGGCTTTGACCAGCATATCGCCTAAAATTTTCTCCATTTCTCCAAGCCCGCGTTTTTCAACGCCGGCGTTTTCAATCGCGGCAAGCCGAATTGCCTGTTCATCACCCGTGAAATCCAGATAATATGTTTCAAAGCCCTGCGCATTGGCGTTCACGCTCGCATTCGCATGCAGCGAGATAAAAAGGTCCGCTTTATGCTTTCTTGCTATATCTGTCCGTTCATAAAGCCCGACATATTTATCCGAAGAACGTGTCAGATAGACGTTATATCCTGCCGATTTGAGAACACCCGCTATTTTTTTAGCAATTTCAAGATTGAAATCTTTCTCTTTGATAGTATTATTGATCGCTCCGGGGTCTTTTCCCCCGTGTCCCGGGTCGATTACAATCGTATCGACTTTCAAGCCCAGCTGATCCGCAATTTTCGCGGCAAAAGTCGGAACATCGTCTTTCTTCGCTTTCACGGTTTTCTTCACTGCGGCGGAACTTGCTTTTTCCTGTTTCTTCTGCCCGGTGTTTTTCGTTTCAACCTTTTTGGTGTTTTTTGACGTTCCACTGCGCACGTTAATACCGGAATCCAACTGCTTGGAAGAATTGGTCGCTTCGATGATGAGCCTTGCCGGCTCGCGTTCAGACTTTACGGCATAGCGCAGCAGCTTTGAAAACTCCAATGTCACAACGCTCGTTCTGTTTTCTTCATCATACTCTATCTGATAACCGATAAAAATCCCGTTCTTTTTAAACGTATCCACAAGTTCCAAATTTTCAGAAGGCGCAACATTGTTCAGGGTGACAACAACATGGGGGTTTTCTTCGTCCCCTTGATATTTCGCCCGCCATGAAGCGATGGTTTCCATTGAAATAGTAATGCGGACCACATCATTTTTTAATTGCGAATTGATTTTCGTCAAAGTAATGCTTGCCTGAGCCGGACGGGAAATTTCGACAGTCCCCAAAGAAGCCAAAGCCCCGTCACCTATTTCCGCATAATATTTTTTGGCTTTCAAATGAAAATCACCGGTAGGATAATTCGTTATGCATTGTTTCAGATAGGCTTTTGCTTTTTTCGTATCACGAAGAACAATGTGAGCCAACTGGGCGGCATTGAAAAGAGCATCGTCAGCCAACGGGCTGAGTTCGTGCTTTTTCACCAAATACAAATACCGCTCTATCGCATGCTTGGCGTCCTGACGCACAAAAGAACGCTGCGCCATTTGGTCAAGAGCGTAGGCAGAACGAAAAAGAGCGGCAGGCCTGTTATTCCATGTCGCGTTATTACGATAGATTTCATAAAACTCATCGGATAATTTCAACCAGTTATGCCTGTATTCACTGCGTTTCTTATCGTGAATCAACCGGTTCAATTCGATTTTCGCATTGTCATACGCCGAAGGCTCCGAATAAGCCAACGCAAAACTGACCGCAATAACAAAAATTACAGCAACCAACTGTAAAAAAAGCAAAAAAACAGTATTACGCCAAAAAAACGAACGCATAAAAACACCAACTTTATTTGTATAATTTTCCCTATACAGCATTTCGGAACATAAGCCGATTAACTTTAGGAAAACCACAAGAACGGACTTTATCATAAAAGATAAAGTAAAGTCACTATATTATGCAGTCTTTTTTTTCTATAATAATTTTATATTTTTTCTATATTTTTTTTAGACTTTTTATAGTAAAATTATAATCTCACACAATCATTGTACAGTTTAAAAAAAGTTTTCTCTACAAATAAGAACTGTTCCTTATAAAAAAAACAAAAAAAATTAAAAAAATTTTTTGCAAACCTTAACAGACTGATTAAAACCGCTTTCCCGATAAAAACCGTTTTTGCCGACAACAATATAAAAAACATTCACTTTTCAAAGACTTTTCCCCTTTAAATAAGCATTCGCTTCGTTCAAACCAAAAAATTGCCGTTTCTCCGACCCTTCCCTTTTTCCAAAAAAAAAGTTTCTCTGAAAGAGAAACTTTTTTTCTTCAAACAATATTGCGCAGTTTATTTTTGAAACGCTCTTAAAAATTCTTTGACCGTCGCGTCAATATCCTTTGCTGAACAAATAGCCGAAACAACAGCCACGCTTTCAACGCCTGCCTGCAAAACTTCTTTCACATTTTGGGTATTGATTCCGCCGATAGTCATAAGCGGAATGGTACAGTTTTTCTCATCAAAAAATGCCCGTGCCTTTTTCATGCCCTCGATACCCCAAGCGGGCGCCGTATCCTTTTTCGTCTCGGTCGGAAAAACAGGGCTGACAGCAATATATTGCACTTCTTCCTTTACGGCTCTTTCCAAGGTTTCCATTGTCGGAGCGGTTAAACCGATAATGCGTCTTGTTCCCATTAAACGGCGGGCATCGGCAACAGGCATGTCGCTTTGTCCCAAATGCACGCCGGCAGCCCCTGACGCCAAGGCGATATCAACCCTGTCATTGATAATGACAGGAATATTGTACCGCACCTGCACTTCTTTAACCAGAACTTTAGCCAGCGCTAAAAAATCACGGGTATTGTTATTTTTTTCCCGTATCTGAACAGCCTGCACGCCCGCCTGCACAGCCTGCAAAACAACATCGACAAGAGGACGCCCCAAACACAAGTCTTGGTCTGTCACCAAATACAGCCCGAAATCGCGAAAATCCGACCACTCCATAATCACTCCGATTTATTCCATAGTTACACGTTTTGCGGCATCGGCATAATCAGCAGAATACAGCTCATCAATAAAACACGGCAAAAAAGATCCCGGACCTTGGCATTTTTTTCCGGCTTTCTCCCCTGCGCTGGCAAATAACGCCATAGCGGAAACAGCGCCGATAAAAGGCGTTTTCGCAACAGCCATGCAGGCTCCCGTCACCGCCGTTGCGGAACAGCCAATGCCGGTGACAAGCGTCATGAGCGGGTCCCCGCCTTGCACATAGGCAAAGCGCGTTCCGTCCGTAATCATATCC
>DONZ01000167.1 GCA_003512875.1 Desulfovibrio sp.
AAGGGGATTGCATGGAGCGCAAATCTTCAAACATGGCAAGAGCGTCCAAATTGGCTTGATATGCTCCGCGCAGATTTTGTTTCTTTTCAGCGTCACGTGCAATGAAATACTGCGCATAAGCCCTTTGGTAAAGGGGAATGCTTTCATTGGCGGCGAGTTCCTGCCAAAGCGGAAGCGCCCTTGCTTCAAGCCCTATGTTTTCCGCCGCAAGCGCCGTTGTATATTTCCTGTTGTTTTCTTTTTCAACAGGTAACGTCCATGGAGAAATTTTTTGATTTATTTCCAAGACCTTGTTCCAATCTTGTTTATTAATGGCATGGGCTAAGAAAATATCGTAGGCATACAGTCCGTTTTGATATTCCTCATCGTTTTTTGGTGTTCTGTCCATGAAATATGTGAGCAGTTCCTCCGCCTTGGCTGTATCATCCCTATTCAGGTAAGCCCTTGCCATAGCCATTCGCAAATTTACGCTGATAGGTTCATAAAAAGCGTGAATGGCGGGAAAATCCTCCCATAAGATCAACGTTCTTTCAAAGTTTTGCTCCGCCAAAGAAAGCTCCATGAGCGGATTAAACGCCCTGTGCAGCAAATCCAAGGCATTGTCGCTCTCTATTTTGTCAATATTCTCATTGAACAGATTTTGTGCCAGATGTGCCGCTTCAAGATAGTTTTTTTCAAGATATGTCTGAGTGGCTAAACGGAGTTTTGCAAGGACAGCTTCTTTGCTGTCAGGATATTCGGCAATGATTTTTCTGTAATACTTAGGAGGATATTCTGAATTGGGTTCGCTGAATATTTGAATGGTTTCATCCAAAGACAAGCCGTTGTCGTAGCGCCCGTTTTCTCCTACATAGAGCAGGGCTTTCGGGGCGTTTTTATGTTCAGGAAATTCTTGATACAATTGATTGAGAACTTTTTTTGCCGATTCTTTCTCGTTGATGTCAAAATAAAGATTAGCAATTTTAAACAGTATGTCGCCGGCGTTTTCCGCTTTCGGATTTAAGTTGAAAATCTGCCAATAAGTCGCGATGGCTTCTTGGATAAGCCCCTGTTCTTCAAAAATATAGGCTTTAATGACGAGATAGTCGGAAGACTCCAAATAAACTTTAGGCCAGCGGCGGTCGGTAAAGTTTATCATCGAAAGGGTTCTTTCATTGTTTCCCAGTTTATGAAGAGCTTTGATTTGTAACAAAGCCGCATTCTTGGCATAGGTGTTGTCCGGATAATTATCAATTAAAATTTGCAGGTACTGCGAAGCAATGGCATATTCATTCTGTTTCAAATAGTAATCGCTTAAAAGCAAAATCGCATTGGGCGTGTCGACGCTGTAAGGAAAATTTTTATAGAGCATGTCGGTATAAGCCCTTGCCTCTTCCGGTCTGTTCAGGGCGAGGTACGTTACGACCAAGTCCGCAAGAATTTCGGGTTTTCTAGAAGATTCGCTGCTTGCGTTCAAAGCTTCATGGGCGAAGTTGATGAACTGTTCTCCGACATTCGCGATATTTGTGCTGTTCATGATAAAAAACGCTTTCGCCCTGTTATAATAAATTTCTTCCAAAAGGTTTTTCGGTAAATTAAATCCTTTTAATTTTTCTGCTTCCTCAAAAACCGTTTCGTATACGCCTAAATTATACGCCTTTCGCATGGTTTGTATTGTTGCGGGAATGTCAAGGGGAGGCGGAACTTCATTGCCTTGCTCGTCAACATAGATAATTTCTCCGACCGGGGGAGCATCGGGATTGATTTCCTGCTTATCCGGTTCTGCCGGAACAAGCCCCGCTTCTTCGGGAGTATTCGGAATAACGGTATCGTGCGTTTTATCTTCAATAACAAGGGGTAAATTTTCTTGTTTTTGTTGAATCAACTCAGAAGAACCGGAATTGGAATTTTTATTTTTGTCTGTTACTTGCTGTTTCAGCTCATTTGTTTTCAATTCTTCGGGAGTGATGGGGGCGGCTTCCGTCGGCGGATTCGTATTCAATTTATACGATACGGAAGGGGGAGTAAACTCGGAAGCGTGTTTGTCTGCTGGCAACTCTTCGGTTTTAATAGGTTCGGGTTGACTTGTCTGATTTGCAGGCGCTTTTGTGCTTGCTTCCGCCACAAGCATATGTTTGGCGAGAGGAGATTGTTTTTGCGGAGAATGTTCCGCTTGCGTTGAATTTGCTGTTTTATCAGATGGTATTGCCGCAGGAACGCCGGAAGCGGCTGCCGTATTTTGCGTTGTTTCTTTTTTTTGAAGGGTGGCAGCATTATTCGCGGGATTTTTTTGTTCCGCTTTCAGTTCTTCAAGTTTTGCTTTAACTGTTTCTTCTTTTTCACTGACTTGATTATTAAATTCGATACGTTGCTCTGTCGGTTTCCAGCGAGCGCCCAAGGGGTCTTTATATATGCCGATAATCAACGTGTCTTTATCCGTATTTTGGATAAAGCCGAAGGCGTTATCATTCAAAAGGACAGTTAAGCCGTATTCTGTCGGAATGACATCGGTTATGAGATTTCCTTTGACCAGTTGCAGATTTTTATCAAAATTTTTGCCTTGAATAAGTATTTTATTGGTATCTGTTCTGATTGTTTCAATTTTTTCCTTATTCAAATTATTGCTGATAATAATTTGGTCAAAATTGTTATTTTGGGCGAAACTCCAAGTAAGGGCGTGTGCAAAAGGAATGTTTGCAAACGTTAACAGGAGGGCGGAGAGAATTATTTTTATCTTCATATTTATTCGGTATTGCGTTTTTTTAGTTTTTCGATAAGAGTTGTGCGTTTTATGCCTAGAATTTCAGCTGCTTGGTTTTTAATGCCTTCAACTTGTTCCAGTGCTTCGTTAATAATTTTATCTTCAATCATTTCTAAAAATTCTTTCAAATTCATATTGTTGTTTTTCATATCGATTAAGGACGGAAGCATATTTGATGAATTTGAAAAATCGGAAAATCCTTGTGTCAAAATCGAGGTCAGGGATTTCTTCTCTTCTTGGCTTACGCTTGAATTTAATGAAATTGCCGTATCTTTTTGTTTGGCGGGCTGAATGGTTATTTCTTCAGGAAGAGGGGGAAGACAGCTTATATCCCCGACTCCGTTTAAAATTTTGGGAGAAAGGTCTGACAGTACGATTTGCGGACCGTCAGCCAAAATGCTTAACCGTTCGGTGAAATTTTCCAATTCCCGCACATTGCCGGGCCATGAGTAATTCAAAAAGACTTTTGCGACATCTTCGGACAACGTCAGTTGTTCGCGTTCTTTTTTTTCACAAAAAACTTTCAGAAAATTTTCCGCCAATGTCAGAATATCGTTTCCTCTTTCACGCAAAGGAGGCAGGTGCAGCGGAATAACGTTCAAACGGTAATATAAGTCTTCCCTGAAATTGCCAAGAGCGACTTCCTGTTCCAAATCCCTGTTCGTTGCCGCCACAATGCGCACGTCGATTTTTTTGGGGCCGCTGCCGCCAACCCGTTCAATTTCTTTCTCCTGCAGGACCCGTAAAATTTTTACTTGCAAAGAGGTATCCATTTCCCCGATTTCATCAAGAAAAATGGTTCCGCCCTCCGCCAGTTCAAAACGTCCGGGTTTGGTGCGTATGGCGTGGGTGAATGCGCCTTTTTCATGTCCGAAAAGTTCAGATTCTAAGAGTTCTTTGGGAATGGCACCGCAGTTGACAGGAATAAAAGGAGCATTGGTGCGTTTGCTTTCCCTATGCAAGGTACGCACTAAAACTTCTTTACCCGTTCCGGATTCTCCGGTAACAAGGACCGTGCTGTCAGTTGGAGCGACTTTGCGAAGAATTTTGAATACTTCCGCAAGAGAGGTGTCTTCCCCGATTATCCCTGAATTTTTATGGGACATATTTCCTCCGTAGGAGTAAATAAAATTATATAATTATTTTAGTACAAAAATAAAAAGTGTCAATAGTCTGACAGATAAAAAATATTTTTTTTCAAGGGCTTGTTTTTTGAAAACATAAGGTTGAACTTGACAAATCGGGTTATTAATACGTATTATAATTGATTGAATGTTATTACGCAGTGTTTGAATATCGGAGGATATATGCCAATTCTTGAAATTCGTGACGTGCATAAATGGTATGGCGATTTTCATGTATTAAACGGAATCAGTGAAACGGTTGAAAAAGGTGAAGTGGTTTTTATTTGCGGACCTTCCGGTTCCGGCAAAAGCACCTTTATCCGCTGTTTGAACAGATTGGAAGCTATCCAGCAAGGTTCCATTTTGCTTGAGGGCGTCGATATTTATGATAAAAATTTGGATGTGAACGAATTGCGGAGTGAAGTGGGCATGGTTTTCCAACAATTCAACCTGTATCCGCATTTGAGCGTTCTTGACAATATTACGCTTGCGCCGATTAAAGTCCGCAAACTTCCGAAGCATAAGGCTGTCGCCAATGCCATGGAACTTCTCGAACGTGTCGGAATTTTAAATCAGGCCCATAAATATCCCATTCAATTATCAGGCGGGCAGCAGCAGCGTGTCGCCATTGCGCGGGCTTTGGCAATGCAGCCCAAGGTTATGCTTTTTGATGAACCTACTTCCGCTCTCGACCCTGAAATGGTGAATGAAGTTTTAAATGTCATGAAGGATTTGGCTTCCGACGGCATGACCATGATGTGCGTAACCCATGAAATGGCATTTGCGAAAGAAGTAGCCGACAGAATTATTTTTATGGACCATGGCGTTACTTTGGAAAAAGCAAGCCCCGAAGTTTTCTTTACCAATCCGCAGCATGAGCGAACGAAAGCGTTCTTAAAAGAAATCTTATAAAAATGAGGAATTATGAGTAACGAACAGGAAAAAGTCATTTATTCGATGCACCGTGTGACCAAACGTCACGGACAAAAGGAAGTGTTGAAAGATATCACGCTTGGATATTTTTATGGTGCGAAAATCGGCGTTTTAGGTTTAAACGGCGCAGGTAAATCATCGCTTTTAAAAATTTTGGCAGGTGTCGATAAAAATTTTGAAGGGGATATTGTTATCGCTCCCGGATACAGTATCGGCTATCTTGAACAGGAACCTCTTGTCGATGAAACACGGACTGTGCGCGAGGTTGTTGAGGAAGGCGTTAAAGAAGTCATCGATTTGGTCCATGAATTTAATGACATCAATGCCAAGTTCGCCGAACCCATGGAGGCGGACGAGATGGACGCTCTTATTGAACGCCAAGCGAAAGTTCAGGAAAAAATGGACGCCGTGAATGCTTGGGACATTGATTCCCGTCTTGAAATGGCTATGGACGCTTTGCGCTGTCCTCCTTCCGATACGCCGGTTTCCGTTATTTCGGGCGGTGAAAAACGCCGTGTCGCCCTTTGCCGTCTGCTCCTGCAAAATCCTGATGTTTTGCTTCTTGACGAGCCGACCAACCACTTGGACGCGGAATCTGTCGCCTGGCTTGAACGCTTTTTGCATACTTTTCCCGGAACCGTCATCGCCGTTACCCACGACCGTTATTTTCTGGATAATGTCGCAGGCTGGATACTGGAATTGGATAGGGGCAAGGGTATTCCATGGAAAGGAAACTATTCTTCATGGCTTGACCAGAAGAC
>DONZ01000243.1 GCA_003512875.1 Desulfovibrio sp.
TTGCCTTTCCAATTTAGACATGCTAAAATGTGAATTGCCTGATTATCTAAGTATTCCGGGTTATAGTTGCCTTTCCAATTTAGACATGCTAAAATATCACGCCACTGCTTCAATGTTTCAATAGCGTTATAGTTGCCTTTCCAATTTAGACATGCTAAAATGAACTCTATGAGCTTTTCAATTCGCCTTTAGTTATAGTTGCCTTTCCAATTTAGACATGCTAAAATTATTCCGACTAAACATTTTCGGCAAACCGTGTTATAGTTGCCTTTCCAATTTAGACATGCTAAAATTATCAACATGCTTACGGAAGTGCATCTGCGGTTATAGTTGCCTTTCCAATTTAGACATGCTAAAATAGCACAAATGAATTATTTAGCACAAAAGGAGTTATAGTTGCCTTTCCAATTTAGACATGCTAAAATCGAGCGGCTTCAACGCAACAGGCGAAAGTGGTTATAGTTGCCTTTCCAATTTAGACATGCTAAAATCGAATAAGATAATTACTTGAATTAATAAGTAATTATCTTATTTTTTATTAAAAAACTATAACAAAAGCAATTGAATAGCTCCTGTTTTTTCTCCTTTTTTAACAGTTCCGACTAAAATTTCCATGCTTGCATATTGTTTTTCTGTCACAGTCAAAAGACGAATACTCCCGGTATCGGGCAAAACAGCACGCAATCTGTTGCTATGGGTTTCCACTTCCGCCATGCCCTTGCAAACCCGTGAATATACCGACCATTGCAACATATAATATCCGTCTTGCAATAAAAATTTTCTAAATTCAGCTGCAATTTTCTTATCTTTTTTCGTCACTGTCGGCAGATCAAAAAAAACAATTACACGCATATAACGTTCTCCTTTTACTGCCATATACAACCTTATTCCAAAAAATACGGCAAAGCTAAAACGTTCTTTTTCAATTTTATTGATTTTGCCAAACTTTGACAGGTATATTCAATAGCTTTCAATACAGTGACTTCCGATTCTTCTATCATTATCTGTTTAGTCAATACTCGCGCCAATTGATTTTTATATTGCGTATTGATATTTTCAATGCTATTTTCCTGAAAAAGTGTATAAACGCTGAAATCCACAAAAGGACGATACGGCTCGATAATATCATCTGCTAAATTATAGGCATTGAACATATTTGCATGATGAAGTCCAAAGCAAGGCAGCAAACCAACTCCCACCAAGGAACGTGCGATGCAGGCACGAAGAATTGCATAGCCGTAATTTAAAAATATGTTTCTCAAATCCTCGTCATTTTTCCGTGAAAAAGACGAAAAAAGCATTTTAAAATAATGATTCGCAGCCGCAGCCTCAATATTTCCCTTATCGCCTGAAACCACTTTTTTGCTGTAAGCAAATAATTTTTCAACACCTTGCCTTTGCAATATTTTCAAACACAGAGCCTGATTTTGAATTTTTACCCGGACAAGTTCCTGCCACAGCCTATTTTGCAATGGCTTCCGCATTTCTATTTGCAGTTTCGCCATATGTGAACTTTGATAATAAGATAAAAAAGGAAAATACGCTCCACAAGGCATATGACTCTCATCACACGAAAAAAGGCAAATACCATGCTTTGCCAACTCTGCCAGCAATATGTTATGCATGGTTATCTGCCTGTTTTCCAAAATAAGCACACTAATATCTTCCAAAGGAAAAGAAATTTCCTCTTCTTCCTGCGGAACATATAAAAGCTGTTTATTTTTAATTTTCAACGTACAAGGCTTTGTTATCTGCAATATTCGCCAAGACATATAGCTCCTTTTATTTCTTATGTGTTAAAAGTTGTCTTTTTTCTCCTTTTACTTCAAAATAGTTACTTAAAAGATTTACTTGATACTTTTTAATACTATCCAATTTCTTAGAGCCTACTCCTTCATATTTCCGACTTCTATCATGTTCTTCAATAGTTATTCCTGCTGTTCCTCTATGAACCCCCTTATAATACCCAAAATAAACTGTTTCGCCTTTCTGTACTTTTACCAAATCGTCCATGAACAATGAACACATGAAAGTAAAACTTTCATCAATGACAATCCACTCATCTTCACCCTTACCCGCAACAATGGCTTTATTAGGCAAATTCTTACCTAAGTCGCTCTTATAAATTGGCACAAGATAAAATTCATTTTTACCTTTTTTATTTTTTTTACAAAAAACATCTGTACGAAGCATGTCACTATTTCCTGCAATGCCCCCGCGAACATAAAAACCGGACTTCACATTTTTTGCTTCAAACTGTTTTTTCTTTTCATTCAAAGTATAAATTGTTTCCCCATGAAGTCCGCCTGTCGCCTTTTTGCGCGGCGGACGGGATACGAAAACCTTATCCAAAGCAATAAGCACATCTTCCCTGAAATTGCCCCATGGTTTAGCTATAACATATTTTTTATGCACATGCTCCCTATGCACCAATCCCTCTTTTCGGGATATTTTTGATAATGCCTGAACCATTGACTGCGTTGCACATGCTATCACTATGGCATCCTGTGCATGGTGCTTATCACTTTCTTCACGATTTTTCTCCAATCCCCATTGATGACGCAAAAATGCCGTTACGTTGCCGCTTCGGACTTGCACTTTATTTTTTATATTCGTATGCAAACTTTCGCTGAAATCGATGCCGTCCTCTAAATATCGTTTTACATACAAGGCTATGTAACTGTTGTCATTAGCATTTCTTTCCCTAAATTCCAGTTCTCTTTCGTTGAATGTTTCATTCAAAAGTTTTTCTTTTTTGCTTCTATGCAAGTTCACATGACTTGACACTCGTCCGATAAATTCCATCCATTTTTCGCTCCCAGCATTATTCTTTCCGATATGCTCAAAAGGCGTCCTGTTGCCCTTCTCTTGGTTTTCAGTGGACAGAACCAAAACTTTATTGCTGTACGAATTGTCAAAACTGCGTGAATACGGCAAAATATGGTCTATTTCGACATAACCGACTTCAAATAAGCGGTTAATATCCATAGGCTTTCCGCTGTATATGCATTTGCAGTCTTGTTCAAGATACAAAAGCCATTTTAATATATTTGTTCCGGTTGCTTTATAACCTTTTTCTTCAATTTGTGTTACCGCGCTTTGATTTTTATTCCTATTTTCTTCTTGCCGTTTACTGATTTCCCTGCGTTCTTCAAAACTTTTTTTCAATTCCCTGCCTGTTTCAAGGTTGATTTGGTCAGGAGTTCCATATTTTCGAGCCAAGGCATTATAGACCTTTCTGAATTGAGCTACCGTTCTGTTGACGACCGGCACTTTTGTCTGTTTATCTTTATCTATTACCGGAAGAAGCTTTCCTTTTTTCTCAACCAATTTTTCCGAAATTTCTTTAAAATCATACCCTGCACTTGCACAAGCCTTATCGTATTTTTCTCCTTTTTCAAGATAAGGATTTATTTTATACAAGGCTTTCAAAGACAAATTAATAAACGTATCAAAAGTCAGCGTCAGAAACTGCGCTATTATTTCTTGTGAATAACCCAAATTTTCAAGTTTCTCTTTAATTTCTCTATCTTCTTTTTCCTCTGCAATAATTGTAACAGCCTTATCCAGTTTTTCAATATCATCAAAAATGTGAGGTAGTGCCTTAAATGCCGATTGCAGCTTATACCAGCCTTTCATGCTATAAAAAACAGCATTTTCAGGGTCTGCATTCTTTTCCTCTCTGTTATCATCTATTTCTGATTTCGAACCATACTTTAAGCAAGCAAACTGTATATTCTTATCCTTAAATATCTTTGCAGAAATAGCCTTATACTTTATTTCTTTCGTTTTTTTCAATAACTCAAATAAAAGCTGCCGTTCTTCCGTAGTTAAAAACCGTTTTTCATCATCTTCATATACGGCAAGATTGTTGATTTTGCTCCATGCCACAAAAAACTCTGAAGTGGGAGCTTCCTTTGGGGCTCTTTTTTCGTCTTTTTCAAAAGTACACCTGCCAACCATATCGCCAACGCTTTTAATCCCACGTTGCCGAAACGCAATTCTTATAAAATCATCGTATAAATCCTGCGTAAAAATTCCATATTCTTTTTGCTCTGCGAAAATCATATTCAATTCTGCTAAAATTTCACTGCGGGGAATGGAATTTCTATAATCAGCTTCAACTTCTTTTTCATTTTTTCCTTTTTTTACTGATACTGTGAAATTACGCTTTTTGCCATTCACACCTGCTTTTTCAACTATAATTTGAGCTAAACTTTTACCCTCTTCTTTTAATGCCATATTCACACGGATAGCAGACAAAATCTTGCCGCTATCCTTATCTTTTTCCTCTTGAGCTTTACGAGCCGATTTAAAACCGCGGTGCTTCGCCAAATGGTATAAAACACGGAGCAGTTCTTCCTTTGAAAGCTTTTCATGCAAAGCTTTTACCCTTAAATCCCAAACATCGCCGCCAAACTGATTTTTGCATATTTCTTCCGTAAACTCTTCAGAATTAGCAACCAAACCCTTTGCGACAAATAATCCACGCAAGCCTTCTTTGCGTCTTGCCTTACGCCTGCATGCCCTGCGAGCCAAACGCTTTTCACGCCTTGCAGCCGCCAGCGAACTGCCATCTTGAGGATTTTCCGCAACCGGAAAACACCGTACTCCGCAATCAATAATCTTTCCCTGAGCAATTTCAACGCTGCCTTTTGCTTTGTCTGCCAAAATTTCGCCAGTTTCCATATCATAATATTCATTATCAAAATCAACGACTGCCCAACCAATGGAAGCTATCCCCAAATCAAAACCAAAGACGCGTCTTCTCATACATTCCTCACAAAATTTAACACTTGACTTTTTATACAATATTCTATAAAAAATAACAAGGAATTCTTATTTATTATGTCTAAATTGGAAAGGTAACTATAATAATCGAGAAATTCCGAGTAAGGCTCTAACGATTTCAATTTCGTTATCCGAAAAGCAACTGTTTTTACAGTTGCTTCTTTTTTTGCAATACCAATTCAAAAATGAAACCGTTTTAATTTCTCCGCCCCTCTGATACCAATACCATATTGCAATTACGGCAAACAAAAACATCAAAAAAAGCAATTTTTCCAATTCTCATATTACTTACATAAGCATAGAACATGCAAAAAAAATTACGCATATAAATCAATATAATAGAAATAGGCATAATACATATGGTAACATATTAAAATAAAAGCCAAAAAACGAATTAATGATAAGCTATTTCAGATGAAAGCTGTCATTTACCTATAATATAGAACGACTATTATAGTAATCAATAACATTGCAGAAGCATTTATGTAATGTCACCTATGAAAAAGAAAGTTTTCTTGACTGGCTCAAAGAAAGAATAAAAATATAAAGCTCTGCTAGGTCAATGTGACCCAACAGAACTAAATAAATTTAGAAACACGTCTTAATTGCTCCCCCCAAAAGCAAGAAATACAGGCGAGAAACACGTATCAACTTGCAAGCCAACCATACAACAATAGCCCTCTTTTTATTTGTTTATGAAGGGCTGTTTGGGGATAGGGTTTGGCAAAGCAGCTGTTTTATACAGTTGCTTTAC
>DONZ01000140.1 GCA_003512875.1 Desulfovibrio sp.
AACCGGGCATCGGCAAATCCACACTTTTGCTCCAGCTGGCAGGAGCGGTCGCTTCCGGAAAATATATTGAAAATAATGTATGCATTAAAACCCAAGAACCGCACACCGTTCTATACGCCAGCGGCGAAGAATCGCTGCCGCAAATCAAAGCCAGAGCGGAACGTTTGGAAGTTCTCCATGACAATCTCTTAGCCATTGCGACCAATAGGGTTCAAGACATCGTGGATATTATCGAAACGGCAAGCCCGGACCTTTTAATCGTGGATTCCGTGCAAACCCTTTCTTCCGATATGGCGGAAGGCTTGGCGGGAAATGTCAGCCAAGTGAAAGCCTGCGCGACGGAACTTGTGGACGCATGCAAAAAAAACAACACAACCCTTATTTTAGTCGGACACGTGACCAAGGACGGGGACCTCGCAGGTCCCAGACTCTTGGAACATTTGGTGGATACGGTCATTTCGCTCGAAGGTGACAGAAAACAAGTTTTCCGTTTGCTCAGGGTTTTAAAAAACCGTTTCGGCCCCAATCAGGAATTGATAGTTTTTCAAATGAAGCAAAAAGGTCTGGAAGTTGTTGAAGATCCATCCACGTTTTTTTTGGGCGCAAGGGATTCTTCGCTCTCCGGAACGGCTATTGTCATGGCTGTTGACGGACAAAAACCTTTTGCGGTTGAAATTCAAGCACTTGTCACAAAAACCTATTTAAGCATTCCAAGACGCACGGGCTTAGGCTTTGATGTCAACCGCCTGCACCTTTTGCTGGCGGTTTTGGAAAAACGCCTGCGCCTCAATTTCGGACAGGTCGACATTTATGCAAAAGTCGGCGGAGGCATGCGTTTGCAGGAACCGGGACTGGACTTGGCGCTTGTTGCCGCCGTGCTTTCTTCTTTTTATGACATTCCGCTTCCGGAACGCGCTGTTTTTTGGGGAGAAGTGGATTTGAACGGACAAATCAGACCCGTCAGCGCCCATGGCATACGGCTTAACCAAGCGACAAAACTGGGTTATGCCCCGATTTTTTGCCCATTGGAAGAAAAATCGCCTTTTTATGTCAAAACAATTGCGGAATTGCAGCAAAAACTCTTTAGAAAATAAGCGGTACGCAAATAAAAATGTTTCGGCATGCAATAAACGCCGGACGGACATAACGATATTTTTAGGCAAGTTTTTGAGAGAAATAGTTATTTTATTTTAATCCGCTTATCCTATATTGCAGCTATGAACACACTTATTTTTCCCGAAAATCTCCCTTCGCCATTAAAAGAAAAAGCCTATTTATTGCAAAAAATTTTGCACGATTTCGCCCCGCCTTTTGTTATCGCTTGTTCCGGAGGCTTGGACAGCCGTTTTCTGGCTTTTTTCGCAAAGAAAACCGGTTGCCGATTTTCTTTGCTCCATGCCGCGGGCAAGCATGTCGGCGCAAAGGAAACGGAATATTTAAAAGAATGGAGCAAGCGGGAAAACATTCCATTAACCATAATACCTGTTGACATCTTAAAAATTGAACACGTGCGGAACAATCACCCTGCACGCTGTTACCACTGCAAATTGCACACATTCGGTATTCTAAAACAACAAAGCGAACCTTCAGCGGTATGCGACGGAACGCATGCGGAAGATAAAAACACCTACCGCCCAGGACTTGCCGCTTTGCAGGAACTTTCCATACAATCCCCCCTCGCCCTCGCAAATTTTTCCAAGCAGGATATCCGTGAACTTGCCAAAGCAATAGGCTTGGAAAATCATATGCAAAAAGCCCGCCCCTGCTTTTTAACCCGTTTTCCCTACCATGTTCCTATTCAGGAAATCATGCTGAACCGGCTTATCGAACTTGAAGATTTTTTTGAAAAGGAATTAACAAAAATTTGCGGCGATCCAAGTCCTGACTTTCGGGTTCGGCACATACAGGATACGTTTTGCTTCCATTACGACCAAGCTATGAGGGATAATGATTTAATCGCTTTACAAACAGCCTTGAATAAGGCTAAAATACCTGATATCAAATTTGAACGATTATCAAAATTAAGCGGTTATTTTGATAAGTGAAGAGGGCACGATGAAAGCAAAAGTTTATTTTACGGATATGCACTGCAGAAAAGAAGCTGAAAATAAGACGGCAAAAGTTGAAAAGCTTTGCGAACATATCGGAATAAATAATTTTATTAAAAAAAATGATTTGACAGCTATAAAACTCCATTTCGGGGAATTTGGAAACGATACCCATTTGCGTCCGCAGCTGGTGCGCAAAGTGGTGGACTTGGCAAAACAGGCAGGGGCGAATCCGTTCTTAACGGATACCAACACCCTTTATTCCGGTTCCCGCAAAAATTCCGTCGATCATTTGGAAACCGCTTACGCCCACGGGTTCGGTCCTGCGACCATGAACGCGCCCATTATCATTGCCGACGGTTTAAACGGCAAAAATACCATGGAAGTACCCGTCGAAAATTTAAAATACTTTCAAAAAACCTTTATCGCCCGTGAAATTTACGAAGCTGATTCCATGATTGTTTTATCCCATTTCAAGGGGCATTTGGTTGCGGGGTTCGGCGGAGCGATAAAAAACCTCGCCATGGGCTGCGCTTCCTTTTGGGGAAAAAGAGCCCAGCACGATACAAGAGTTAAAGTCAATGCCGAAAATTGCATAGCATGCGGAAACTGCCTCAAAATCTGCCCCGCCCATGCCGTAAGCATGAAAAAAGAAGAAAATGCCAAACATGCTTTCGTTGACAGGAACAAATGCATAGGCTGTTTTGAATGTCAAACCGTTTGCGCACCGAAAGCCATTGTCAACGAACATGATTCAGACCTTTCTTCCTTTGTGGAAAGGATTGCGGAATACGCTTATTCAGCAATACAAAACAAAAAAAACAAGGTTTTTTATGTCAATTTCCTGCTGAACATCACTCCTGACTGCGATTGCGTTTCATGGAGCGACGCCCCGATGGTTGCGGACATCGGCATTTTGGCTTCGACAGACCCTCTTGCCATCGACAAAGCGAGCTACGACCTCGTAACCCGTGCAAAAAGCTTGCAGCCAATGGAAAATGACGGAATAAACATTGATAAGTTCGCCCATAGATGGGAAAAAACACATGGTTATAATATTTTTACCCACGGTGAAAAAATCGGTTTGGGCTCATTGGACTATGAACTCATAAAAATATAAGGAGAAAAAATGAAATCAAAAGTTTATTTTGCAGATATGCATTGCAGAAAGCAAGAAGACAACAAAGCTGCCAAAATTGAAAAACTTTGCCGAGCGATTGGTTTAAACTCCATAATAAAACGTGATGATTTAACCGCAATAAAACTGCATTTCGGAGAAATGGGCAACGATACCCATATTCGCCCCCAGCTTGTGCGTAAAGTCGTTGATTTGGTCAAGCAGGAAAAGGCAAAACCTTTTCTTACGGACACGACAACCCTGTACAGCGGCTCACGCCGAAACGCCGTCGACCATTTAAACACCGCCTATGCGCACGGTTTCGCCCCATGCACCGTCAATGCTCCGGTCATTATCGCAGACGGGCTGAACGGACTGAGCCAAATCGATGTGCCTGTCAATCTCAGGCATTTCAAAGAAACCCATATCGCCCGTGAAATTCATGACGCCGACAGCATGGTTGTTTTATCCCACGTGAAAGGGCATGAAATGGCGGGTTTCGGCGGAGCGATAAAAAACCTCGCCATGGGCTGCGCTTC
>DONZ01000022.1 GCA_003512875.1 Desulfovibrio sp.
AAGCCATGCGCGAATTTGAACCCGACTGGATTGTTGCCATCGGCGGTGGCTCACCGATTGACGCGGCAAAAGCCATGTGGCTGTTCTATGAAAATCCCGACAAAAAATTTGAAGACGCCGTCAAACCTTTCAGCTTGCCGGCCCTTCGCACCAAAGCGCGCTTCATCGCTATTCCCTCAACTTCCGGAACAGCGACGGAAGTAACGGCGTTCTCCGTCATTACCGACTACGACAAAGGTATCAAATATCCTTTGGCTGACTTCAACCTCACTCCGGACATCGCCATCATCGACCCCGCCATTGCGGAAACAATGCCGCCGAAGCTCACCGCCCATACGGGCATGGACGCGCTCACCCATGCCGTTGAAGCCTATGTTTCCACCGCAAACAGCGTTTTCACAAACCCTCTTGCTATGAAAGCCATTGACATTATCAAAGACAACCTTGAAAGATCCTATAAGGGCGATATGGCTGCAAGGGAACAAATGCACTATGCGCAATGCCTCGCCGGCATGGCATTTTCCAACGGCTTGCTTGGCATAGTCCACTCCATGGCTCACAAAACCGGTGCTGTTTTCAAAAACGGCCACGTTGTCCACGGTGCCGCCAATGCGATGTATTTGCCTTACGTCATTCAATACAACGCTAAAAATCCCGCAACGGCAAAACGTTATGCCAATATTGCGACTTTGTGGGGCATTGAATACAAAACAACGGAAGAAGCCGTGCAAAAACTTTGCGATGCAATCCAAAATTTAAGCAAGGCGTTAAACATTCCGTTATGCCTCAAAGATTATGAAAACGGCATGGTTCCTGAAGACGAATTTTTAGCCAAACTTCCCGATATTGCTAAAAATGCCCTTTTAGACGCCTGCACGCTTTCAAACCCGCGCCAGCCGAACCATGAAGAAATGGAAAAAGTGCTGAAATGCGCTTACTATGGAACAAAAGTTGATTTCTAGGCAATAAACGTATTTTTCCAAAACAACATCCCCTTTCACAGGCAAACCTATGGAAGGGGATTTTTCGTGCCGTCACATATTATTCTTCATATTTCAAAATTTATCATATTAATTTATATAGTTATATTGTAACATTATAAAAATTGAATTAAAATATTCATATAAGAATATTCAGACCGAAAAATATTTCTTTCAACCATTTCTTATTTATTGACAGAATAAAACATTTTTAAATTTCATTTTTTCATGCATATTTTAAAAATACTGTTGACATAATATTCTTATAAGAATATTATATAAATAACTAATTACAATACATACATTTTTTTCAAAGAGCACGCTATGAAAGAAATAAAAAATCTCGGCAAAAAAATAAAAAGCTTAAGAAAAAAAAACAATATCACCCTTACCCGCTTATCGGAGCTTTCAGGCGTTTCACAGGGTTATCTCTCCCGCATTGAAAACGGAAAACACGACCCCACCTTTTCCGTTCTTTTGCAAATCGCACGGGCTTTGCAAATTCAAATCGGCATGCTCTATGAGGAAAAACCGCAAAAGAACGACCATATAAATATCATCAGAAAAGCGCAAAGAATCAAACGCGAACAACCGGAAAAGGATTACAGCCATTTCGAATTTCCGACAACAATCAAAAACCGCAAAATGCGTGCCTATATAACGGAACCGAGTTTCACACCCATTCATGTCACGGGAAACGATGAAAGAACCTATTTTGTTCTTGAAGGGCAATTCCTTTTGAATGATGAGATACTGCAGGAAGGCGACCTTGCCTATATCGATACGGACACTCCGCATTCCGGGGCGAGCCATGGTGAAAAAAAAGCACGGGTCTTATCCGTGATTTATAGTTATGACACATAAAAATCAACAAAAAAAAACGGAGGCTGAACCATGTCTGATTTCCCTTATCTCAAAATCAAACATTATATCAACGGTGCTTGGAAAGAGGAAACAGGTGTTAAAACCGAACCTCTTTACAATCCCTCAACAGGCGAAGTGATCGGCGAAGTGCCCATGGCAAGTTCCGAACTGGCGAAAGAAGCCATCGCAATAGCGGATGAAGCTTACAAAACATGGAGCAAACTCCCTGTGGCGAAACGGATGACGTATATTTACAAAATCCGCCAAGGCATGGTTGACAACCACGAAAAACTCGCCAGAGCGATCGCGTACGACCAAGCGAAACACATATCCGAAGCCCGCGGCGAAGTTCAGCGTGTCATTGAAATTCTGGAATCCGCGGCTTGTGTTCCTTCAACCATTCAGGGCGAATACTTAGACCAAGTCGCCAACAATATTTCCGCCCGCGTCATCAAACAATCCTTAGGCGTATTCGGCGGTGTCGCGCCGTTCAACTTCCCGGCGCTTGTTTTCGGCTGGTTCATTCCTTACGCCATTGCGGCAGGCAACACATTCATTTTCAAACCCTCCACGCAATCTCCGTACTTCATGCAAATCATGTGTGAAATCTTTATGGAAACCGGGCTTCCTGCCGGTGTTGTCAACGTTATCCACGGTCGCCGCGACATTGCGGAATCATGGTATGACGACAGCAGAATAGCGGGCGTTTGCTTGGTCGGCTCAACCCCGACCGCTAAAAAAATGGCGGAAGGCTGCGCAAGAGGCGCAAAACGTTCCATGCTGCTCGGCGGAGCGAAAAACATGCTTCTTGTCATGGAAGATGCGAATATGGACGTCTTCATTACCAACTACCTCAACTCCTGCTACGGTTCCGCGGGACAACGCTGTCTTGCGGGTTCCATTGTCGCGGCTGTGCCGGAAATTTATGACGAAGTTCTTGAACGCATGATTGAAGCCGCCAAAACCGTAAAAGTGGGTGATGCGTTTGATCCGGATGTTTATATGGGACCGCTCATTTCCCAAAAAGCAGTGCAAAACGTCCATAACTATATCGATATTGCTTTAAAACACGGTCAAGGCTGCCAGCTTGTTCTTGACGGAAGAAATATTCCATTGCCGGAAAAAAATAAAAACGGCTTCTTTGTCGGACCGAGCATCATCAAAGACGTCACCCCGTGCAACCCGCTTTTCACCACGGAAGTGTTCGGTCCTCTTGTCGCAACGATTAAAGTCGCCGATATGGACGACGCTTTGGAACTTGTCCGCCGTTCAGAATTTGGCAACGGCGCTTGTATCTTCACCCAAAATATGCATTATGCGGAAACGTTCAGCCGTGAAGCCAATGTCGGCATGGTCGGCGTAAACGTCGGCATTTGCGCTCCTCATCCATACGTTCCGTTTGGCGGCATTAAGGGCTCGCTCATCGGCACCAATAAAGCGCAGGGCAAAAACGGCATCGACTTCTTCACGCAGAATAAAGTCATCACTGTCCGCACCCATCATCCGAAAGGTCCGGACCACAAACCGCAAAACGCTTCCGTCCGTTCCTGCGTAGCTTCCTGATTTCGCTTCATACGGTCTTTAACAATCTTTCTCTCCGGAACGCTCCGGAGGGAAAGGTTTCCCTTTAGCCTTTACCGTCCATTTTTTTGATACTTTTTTACCAATCGAGAGGTTATTATGGCTAATATTCAAAATGTTTCATTGGAAAGAACGCTTTCTCCCACCCAAGTTTGGGCATTGGCATTAGGCTCTATTGTCGGCTGGGGCTGTTTTGTTTTACCCGGTGACAAATTCCTGCCGGAAGCCGGACCTCTTGCGGCATTGATCGGGTTCGCAATCGGTACATTGCTACTTTGTTTCGTCGCTGTTTCCTACAGCTACATGATCCGATACGCCCCAGTGGCAGGCGGCGAATACGCCTATGCCTATATCGGTTACGGGCCGACCAACGCATTCATTTGCGGCTGGGCATTGGTGCTTGGCTATATTTCGATTATTGCCATCAACATTTCCGCCTTAGCCCTTCTCTGCCGCTTCCTCCTTCCGGGAGTCTTTGAAGTGGGAGAGCTTTACACGCTGGCGGGCTGGAAAATTTACACGGGTGAAGTCATCCTGATGATCTGCACAGTCTTGTTCTTCGGCATACTCAACTACCGCGGTATCAGCTTTGCGGGGACATTCCAAGTCATCCTCGCCTTTATGCTCAGCGCAGGCATTTTGCTTCTTTTCTTCGGCACATTCACCATTGACAGTTTCGCGCTCAGCAACACAACACCGGTCTTTGCGGAAAGCAGAGCTCCTATCCTCTCCATTCTCTCCATTGTCGCAATTTCGCCTTTCCTGTTTGTCGGTTTTGATACTGTTCCCCAAGCTTCGGAAGAATTTAACTTCTCCCCTGACAAATCAAAAAAAATCATGATCTTCGCCATTATCTGGGGGGGCATTCTCTATTCCATGGTGACATTCGCCGTATCTACCGCCATGCCGTATCCTGACATGCTTGCAAAAATGGGAAATTTGAAAAATGCCGGAAAAACCGCATGGGCAACCGGGGAAGTGTGCCGCATGGCTTACGGCAACCTAGGCGCCGTTATTTTGGCATGTGCCGTTCTTGGCGCGGTATGCACCGGTATCAACGGTTTTTATGTCGCAACGACACGATTGCTTCTCAGCATGGCACGCGGGCATATCCTGCCAAAATGGTTCGGGGATATTCACCCGTATTACCGCACTCCGTATAAAGCCATTCTCTTCACAATCTGCTTGGTTTTGCTCACTCCGTTTGCCGGACGCGCCGTTGTAGGCTGGATTGTTGACATGTCTTCCGTCGGCACCGCTGTCGCTTACCTGTTCACCTGCCTGACGGCTATCAAAGTATTGAAACATGCCCGTTCCGCCCAAGCGCCGATAATCTGTTCATGGCTTGGAGCGTTTACTTCCGTCGCCTGCATGGCTCTGCTTTTAATTCCCGGTTCGCCCGCCTATATCAGCGCTCCGTCCCGCTGGATCATGGTGATTTGGATAGCCATGGGCATAATTTTCTACTTCATCTCCAAATCGCACTGGATCACGTTGACCGAAGAAGAAAGGAAGACAAGCATATTGGGACGAAACGACCTGCCGATTTTCTTCGATAACAAATAATTTTTAATAATGACCACAAAAAAAACTTCCTCTGCCGAGGAAGTTTTTTTTGGCTCTCAAAATACACGTCATACCGCTGCGAATTTTTTAAACAATTCTTCTATATCCGGACTTTTCATACAAGAACTCATAATGGCACCGCCATAAGCCCCGACCCCGTAAAGAGCCGGCATGTTATCGGGACTTACGCCCCCAAGACC
>DONZ01000047.1 GCA_003512875.1 Desulfovibrio sp.
AGCAGGAGTTTTTGGCGCGGCCGCAGGAGCCGCCGGTGCTTCGGGCTTTGCTGCGGTTTGAGCCGCCGCAGGAGCTGGTGCGGACGCGGAAGCCGCCGGAGCTTTTTCTTCTTGCTTTGATACTTCCGGTTTTGACGCTTCCGGTGCAGGTGCCGCGGAAGCCTGCGCAGGTTTTTCTTCAGCTTTTGGCGTTTCCGCCGTTTCCGCGGAATTTGCAAGTTCCGGATTTTTGGCAAGTACGGCTTGTTCAATGGCATTGTTAGCCATTTCAACAATAATGTCCGTTTCTTGGTCCAACAAAGGAACAAGACATTCGAAACCGATATCACTGGTTCTGCCTTGGTCAACAATATTCGCCGTTCTTTGCGCATATTCCTTAAGTTCGGCAAACTCCATGAAACTGGACGCATTCTGAATTGCGGTATAGCCTCTGAAAAGCGCATCCTGCTGAGCTTTTACCGTAGGGTCTTTTTCCAGTTCTTTCAATGCGTATTGAATAACCGCATATTGCTGTTTCACGGTGGATTGGAACAAAGCCAAATCATCGTCACTGTCAAGCAAGCCCGCCCCGATGGAAGTAAGAGGCATTTCTTTAATGCCCGCATGGGTCAATTCTTGCAGTTCCGGAGCTCCGGGAATAATAATCCCGCCCTCCTGCTTCGTTTCTTCCTCTTCTTCCGCAGCAGTATCATCGGACAGGAAAATGGAAGGAGGAAGACTTGGAGGATTGCCTGCAACAGCATCTTTAAGCTGTGCAAGGAGTTCGGATGTGTCAAAAACGGCTGCGTTGCCCCCGGAAATGTTTATGCTTCTGATAAGAGCTTCCATAACATCGACAACAATAAGCAGCAAATCAATAAGGTCGTTGGTTACGACAAGCTCGCCTTGCCTTGCCCGGTTGAGCAATGTTTCAGCTTCGTGGGTCAGCGCGTTCAAATCATGAAAGCCGACAAGCCCGCTGTTTCCTTTCAAGTTATGGAAATTTCTGAATAAAGTATTTACCAGTTCATGAGCGTCTTCATGGTCATGAGAAATTTTTTCGAGTTCGATCAATCCGTCATAAAGCATTGACGTATTATCCAATGCTTCATCAATGAAATCCCTCAAATGGTCTTCGCCAAATGCGGAAAGCGTTAATGGATCTTTTTTCGCTAAAGTCAAAATCCATTCGCCAGAAGGCAAAACTTTGCGGGCTTTTGCCGTATTCGTATTTTGTACAGGAACAGAATTTTCAGCAGGCGCTTGTGCGGGGACTTCGGCAGCAACTTGAACAGGAGCTTGTTCCGCAGCCGGTTCCGCCGCAGCTTCCGTTTCCGGAACAGCTTCCTGCACGGCTTCAGCAGGAGCAGGTTCTTCAACCGCTTGTGCAGGCTCTTCAGCAGGAGCGGCTTCCTCCGCAGGCTCTGTCACAGGTTCCGCCGCTTGCGTTTGTTCCGCAGGCACGGCACCGCCGCCGTTAAGCGCTTCTTCCATGCTGGTAAAGCGTTCACCAGCCAAAATCCTATCCAATAAATCAACAAGGTGGTCAATAGGCGTATCGCCTTCGCTATTTGTTTCTTCAAGGCTGTTGAGCATATTATTGAAAGCGTCGGTTGTCGCCAAAATAATATCCATAATGACAGAATCAACCGTCATCGTGCCTTTTCTTAATTCATCAAGAACGTTTTCAGCTCTATGGGCAAGTTTATTAATTCTATTTAAACCCAAAAAACCAGAAGCACCCTTTAAAGAGTGCATAGGACGGAAAATATCATTTAAGAGAACTAAATTTTCAGGAGTTTTTTCAAGCTCCAACAAATTCGGTTCGATAGTCTCAAGATGTTCACGAGATTCAATAATAAAATCAGCAACAAGTTCAGGGTCTAAAAATTCTTGACTCATACCTACCACCTCATAAGGGGTATTCCCCCCTTACTATCCTAAAAGCATTTTAATATTGCGGACCATTCTTTCCGGTTGGGCAGGTTTTACCATATAAAGATTTGCACCCAAGCTGATACCTCTTTGAATATCATCCTCTCCGCCTTCCGTTGAGAGAATAATAATAGGAATATCTTTATATCCGTCTTGCTCACGCACTGCCGCGATAAAAGAAAAACCATCCATTCTTGGCATATTGATATCTGTCAAAATAAGATTGATTTGGGGCATTGAATACAATTTTTCCAAACCGTCAATCCCGTTTTCGGCAGTTTCAACCTGCATTCCTTCTGCTTTAAGAATAAATGCTACTAAGTTACGAATTGTTTTGGAGTCATCAACAACCAAGATAGTTTTATTACTCATACAGTACCTACGCTTCTGAAAGATTATTTTTATTTTTAATCTCCACAGCATACCGGAATTTCATGTATACTCTATTATACGGCTGTGAATAAAAAATCTTTAGCCTTTAATTAAAATTATCTTCCGGTATGCCAGAAAATTTTCCTAACTTTGCTTACGATAAATGATAGCACCAGGATGATGCTCCGGCTTAAAGGTTCTTGAAATATTATGCAGGGATTCCGAATGCCCGATAAGCAAATATCCCCCCGGCAGCAGGTTGTCGTAAAACGCATTGATAACGTGCTTTTTCATTGCATCATCAAAATAAATGATAACATTTCGACAAAATACGATATGGGAACGTTCCACCCGTGCAAGCTGATCGGCGCGGGAAAGGTTTATTTGCCCGAATTGCACAAGTTTTTGCGCGGCAGGGACGATTTTATAGTTTCTTCCTTCTTTGATGAAATATTTTTCAATGATTTCAGGCGGAGTCGTCCTCAATGCATACTCGGAATACATCCCCTTGCGGGCGATATTCAGCATTGCAAGAGAAAGGTCGTTTGCCGTGATTTTGATATTCCAATCATTGATTTCACCTTTTAAAAGGTCAAGAAGAATGATTGCGATAGTGTACGGTTCTTCCCCGGAGGAACAGCCCGCCGACCAAATATTGATTTTCTTTTCGCCCTTCGCCCTTTGTTCTGAAATGAGCTTAGCCAAAACCTTGTCGCGGAAAATATCGAGCTGAACGTTGTTTCTGAAGAAACTGGTTTCGTTCGTTGTCATATTGATGAACAACTCGTTAAGTTCAGCCGTTTTATTTTTGTCATACCGCAAATAATTATGGTACTCGCTGAAACTGTGCAGCCCGAGTTCGCGCAGACGGGTATTTAAGCGGTTTTCCATGAGGTATTTTCTGTTTTCACCGACAAAAATACCGCATTGGTCATACAAAAAGTCCCTTAAGGTGACAAATTCATCATTGGTGATTTTTATTTCATTTCCGCTTGAATCCTCACCTGCGGCACGGCGCGCGAGAGGAGAACGGATAGCGCTCGCATTATTTGCAAGAGCGGCGGAATCTTGAGAGCCTGCGTTCCTTTTGGCAAACAAAGAAGAACCGCCGTCTGTCGCCTGTGGCTGCGCTGATTTGAAA
>DONZ01000017.1 GCA_003512875.1 Desulfovibrio sp.
GCTTGACTATTCCGATATGAAAATATAAAAATTTCGGATATGGATCATTAGCTCAATTGGCAGAGCAGTTGACTCTTAATCAATTGGTTCGGTGTTCAAGTCACCGATGGTCCACCAGATTTCAGGACTTACGAAATGAAGCATTTTCGTAAGTCCTTCTTTTTTATCCCGCCTCCGATACGCTTTTTACCGAATAATAAGAAAAACAAATATAATCCCGCCCGTATCGGCAGCATAAAAAAATCTTTGCAAGCAGTCGGCTATTGCCCATTGTCATCATATATTACGATACGGCAGTTAAAACTGTTCTTAGCGGGAGAATTTTTTTTAGAAGTTAATATGCAAAGTTAGCCAACTGATTTAATCTCAATATCAATATTGATATTGATACGATATAAAAAAGCCAAGAACGGAAAAACGCTCTTGGCTCAGCATGGATTGACCGTATCCGACAGAATTAATTTTTGCGTCCCAGTAATTGCAGCGTATCAAGCAAGTTGCCGGCGGGAATGTCAGGAGCGACAAAAAGCGCTGTCGGGTTTAAATACGTTCCGCCGCGGGGATTGAATTCTCCCCTCACCCGCAGATATTTGGGTTCCAAAAGTTTTACCAAGTCGTCCTTAATCGTGTTGATGATTGTTTCCATGAAAGATTTATGATTGCGGTACGCCACCAAATAAAGTTTCAGGCTTTTGGATTCAACGCATTTCTTACCGGGAATATAATCGATATGGATTTTGGCGAAATCGGGCTGTCCGGTTTTGGGGCAAAGGGAAGTAAATTCCGGATGTTCAATTTCAATCAGATAATCATTGTCGAAAAGATTGGGAAAGGTTTCCAAAATTGCAATAGAGGGTTCGTCCAGTTTATATTCCGTTTTCGCGGAACCGAGCAACGTAAGCTTGCTGACATCGTCTTTGGAAGAAGTGAATGTATTCATATCGTATCCTTCATTATTTTTTATTTAAAAACCAAGAAAGGGCGGGGATGAGAGGCAGGGCGAACAAACTGCAAACGTATTTCACGATGGCTTGCCCCCATACGGCATCGGAATACCAGGGAACACCAAAAGCGATAGGAACGAAAATAAGCGAATCCAAAGGACAGGAAATCAAGTTGCTGACAATGACGCGGGTCTTCAATTGTTTATGTTTGAGAAAATAGAAAACAGTCCAGTCAACGGTTTCACTGCCGATAAAGGCGAGCATGCTCGCAAGCGCGACGTCCTTATTCCAAAAATAGGTGATAATGCCTGCAATGATCATCCAAATCCAGCATTTTTGGTGGGACCAATAGCGCTGGACAAAATCGCGGAAACTGAACGTAAGCCCTATCCACAACGCGCCTAAAGGAAACGTTATGGAAAAATACACGGTTTCGGGGTGAAAGGTGTCTGCCAGTGTCAATGTGCCTATGCCGAAAAGAATGACAAAAATATTTCCCAAGGCGATACTGGCCAAATACAAGACCGCGCTTGACCATTTTTGCCATGGCGTGCCTTGCATGGTTTGCGCCCACTGTAAATCCTGTTCCATGCGTTTTCCTCCGTATGCTGAGTTGGTTATGTTTTATTCAGGAACAAAGCCCGTGTCTTCCGTCAGATTTTCCGCACTCGCACTTGTGCGGGCAAGTTCGTCACAGCGTTCATTTTCGGGATGTCCCGCATGCCCTTTTATCCAGTTGAACGTGACATTGTGCCGGCTCAGGGCTTTATCCAGTTCCATCCATAAATCCTGATTTTTCACGGGCTTTTTCTGGGAATTTTTCCAGCCGTTTTTTTTCCAATTTTCCAGCCAGCCCTGTTTTATGGCTTTAGCCACATACTGGGAATCCGTATAAATATTGACAGCGCAGGCTTCTTTCAATTTATTCAGTCCGGCGATGACGCCCGATAATTCCATGCGGTTATTGGTGGTAAGCGAAAAACCTCCGGAAAGCTCCTGTTTTTTGCCTTTAAATTCCAAAATCGCCCCATAGCCCCCTTTTCCGGGATTGCCGAGGCAAGAACCGTCGGAATAAAGATTGACTTCTTTTTCCGTTTTTAAGGCATTATTGAAAACGCTTTTTTCAGAATGCTCCGCCGTATTTTTTTCAGCGCTGCTTTTACGGCTTTTTTTCGGCTTTTCCGCTGCCTCTTTTGCTTCCGCCTTGATATTTTTTTCCGCTTTTCCGGCTGGCTTCGTATTGCGTTCTTCGTCCGTTATCACCGCTTTTTGTGGCAGCTGGTTCGACAGCAGCGGAATCTGCACGGGGAAAGACTCGGATTCCTCACTGTTTTCCCCGATAATGCGGGTATAGGAACAGGATTTGTTGGGGCAGGCGTAATGTTCGCCTTTTGTTTTGGTATTCTTGCGCACAAGAAGAGGAGAATCGCACACGGGGCAAGGCTCCGCAACAGGCATGTCCCAAAGGGCATAATCGCATTTCGGGTACGTGCTGCAAGAATAGAAAATTTTGCCGCGTTTGGTGCTTTTTTCAACCAAAACGCCGGTTTTGCACTGCGGGCAGGTAACGCCCGTGGAATAAGGCGCGGTATAATCGCATTTCGGATAATTGGCGCAAGCGATAAACCTCGCTCCGGCATGGGAACGTTTTTCCACCGTATTTCCGCCGCATTTCGGGCAAGTGCCGACAATTTTCTGCTCCGGAGCGGTCTGCAGTTCTATTTCGCCCTGCTCGTTGCGGATGAAATTGGAGGTGAATTTACAGTCGGGATAACCGGAACAAGCCAAAAACTCGCCGCTTTTCCCGAACTTGATCGTTAGCGCTTTTCCGCATTTCGGGCAAGGCATGTCGGTTTCAACCCCTGATTTCATAGCTTTCATGTGTTCGCCCGCCTTGGCGAGGGTGCTGTTGAAATCGCCCGAAAAATCCTTAAGCAGTTTCACCCAGGCGAGTTCGCCGTCCGCAACCTTATCAAGGTTTTCCTCCATTTTCGCGGTGAAACCGACATCCATAAGGGTTGGGAAATTTTCACGAAGCTGGGAGCAAACAACATTGCCAAGGTCTGTCGGCACAAAATGTTTGCCGTCCAAACGCACATATTCCCGGTCCTGGATTGTGGAAATAATGGTTGCGTAAGTGGAGGGACGGCCAATGCCCTTTTCTTCCAGTTCGCGCACAAGGGAAGCTTCCGTGTAGCGCGGGTTCGGCTGGGTGAATTTTTGTTCTTTTATGATCTGCTCAACGCCAAGCACATCATTCGCATTCAATTCAGGCAATTCATCC
>DONZ01000144.1 GCA_003512875.1 Desulfovibrio sp.
GCGTTGCTGCAAACCTTTTTTGAACGCCCCGATCGGTCCGGTCCGCATGGCGCGTCCGAACGTCATTTCGGCAATAACCCCGGTCAAGCCGAGCAAAACTGTAAAAAGCATAAAAGGAATTAAAAAAACAGCTCCGCCGAATTCTCCGACACGATAGGGAAAAAGCCAAATCGCTCCAATGCCCACGGCAGATCCCACACAGGACAAAATAAACCCTACTCTTGATTTGAAAGAATCCCTTTGCTCCATTTGCGCCATAACAACCTCTTTAACGTAATACTTTCTTCAGTATAATGAAAACGCCTTTTTGTGTACAGAAATAAAATTTTATTTTTATTCAATAATTCAAATATATTATAGAAAAATCAATAAAAAACTCCGAACTTCGTAAAACAATGGACTATCCCCTCAAGACAGCGCCCCGCTTCCTTTCATTTTTTTGCCGGCATAAACCACTAAAAGCGAATAAAGCACCGTGCTTGCGCAGGAAAGCCCGCCGGCTAAAATATAAACAAAGCTGATATGATAGTGCAAAACAGTCAGCATGACAGTGCACGCAAAAACAGCCGTTCCGAGCCAACCTGCCGTAAAACCGCGCAGAACAGCAACCGTTGTATACACGCCGTTGGCAATATGCGTGAAAGGAGCAATCACCACAATCATAATCGGAAAACAGCTTATATTTCCGCTCCATTGCGGACCAAGGAAATGAGCAGATTCTGTCACGCCATAAACCATAAAAGAACCAAACAAAATTTGCACCCAAATAATCCAACGGGGTCGTGTTGTCTTATAACTTTCAAGCTTTGGGCGAGGCAAAAGCAAAGACGCAATTAAAAAAGCACCGCAGGCAAGCAAAATCACAAAAGGTGAAAACTGAGGCAAATAATGCAAAAAATATCCGATACAGAAATAAGCTGCAACAGAGCAAGGCAAAGCAAGCCACCATTTGCCCCCGAAAACCGCAATCCACGCATAAACCAATGCCGTTACCGTGCAGCCGAGCAAACCGATTAAACTGTTATATGAAGCAAGGAGAGCAAATTCCGCTCCCTGTTCATAGGTGATAAAAAAAGAAATAGGTCCGGAGAAAATGGGAAGCCCTGCGAATATTCCCCCGACAAATGCCCCCCAGCGTTTGACCAAATAGGTAGTAATCAAAATCACTACGGGCACTGTAAGCAACTTATATAAAACAATAAAATCCATTTCAAAAACCACGCTGAAACTATCTTCGCAATCTTATAAACCCATTTGGGTGAATTGTTAAGAACAATCTAAAGGTGATTTTTCCGCTTTTCGCTCAAAATGCCATGAAAAATTATGAGCGCCAAACGCATTTTTATTGGTAACACAAGAAATTGACAGCTTTTTTCCTATCCCTCTTCCTATCTAAAACACAATGTACAGATTTATTACAATAAGAACAACATATTACGAATACAAAAAAACCACTCGCTAACGAGTGGTTTCTATGCTGGCAATTTATGCAAAAAATATTGACATCAGCCAATGACAGGAGCGACAAACGTACGCGTAGCAAGGTCTTTGTCAAGCATGAAAAGAGCTTTCTTATCATCTCCGATAAGGCGGAGTGTCGCAAGCAGACGTCCGACATTCGCTTCTTCTTCCACTTGTTCTTTTAAATACCAGTCAAGAAAGCTCAACGCCGCGCGGTCACGCACATCTTCCGCAACGTCCATAAGGGCGTTGATACGGGAAGTGACAAATTCTTCATGACGGAGAACATGTTCAAAAATAGTCAAGGGAGTATCGCCTTCGACAACCGGTTTTTCAATGGCTTCAAGCTGAAGTTTTCCGCCCCGTTCATTCATGTAATCAAACATTCCCATAGCATGGGCGTGTTCTTCCTGAACTTGCACATCAAACCAATTCGCAAATCCTTGCAGATTTTGTTCTTGGAAATAAATCTTCATGGCAAGATAAAGATATTCGGAATATAATTCCTTATTGATTTGATCATTAAATGCTTTCTGCAATTTTTTGTTCATCATAATTTCTCCTATTTTTAAAGTAACCAAGCCTGTTACTTTTTTTAATCATTAAAAATATATAGTTACCAAATCAACACATTGTCAAGAATAATTTTTGATAATTCCCATTGACAATTAAGTCAAAACAAGAAAATCCACCTGCTGCTGCGCGGCATTATTCCGAATGAACGGCAATCCTGCAATGTTCACGTATTATCACCGGCAATGACTGTCAAATGAAAAATGCCCGAACAACATTTAAAAATTTTTTCAAGTTACGTGTCAGGCTGTCACCTTAAAACATTTTGGATTTACTACTTTTGGCACGTTATTGCCGAATTAACAAAAAGCAATTTATCCTTTCTTAGCTTTCAAATAATAAAATAGCGATAATTCCTGAAAAAAACAGATGAAATAGTTATCCCAATATTTTTTATACAACAGGTCGTGTTTCTTGCGGCATTCTGTTAATACATTCCAAATACAAAAAATTTCAGATTGCCAAAGTTTTTCGTAAAGATAACAGTATGCCGGAATACAAACACAGTACGTTTCCACCTTTTTGCTCGTTCGTATCATGTGCAGCGGTGACATAAGGCAGTCCATTCTTTTCGGCTTGTTTGGCAACAGCCTTACCCTGCCGTTGAAACAATTCCGTTATGTTGAAACGCTCTGCGAAGCCCGTAACCGACATCTAATGTGCATGCATATCAATTTTTATAAAGCTAATCTGATAATTATTGCTTTAAAAAAGAGCATGAGTTTATGCTTGCAATTGCTGAAAGTTCATAGCATATTGATCTTCATAAAAAAGCTCAATATCCTCAATGCGTAAAATCAAAAGAAGCTAAAAAGTTATTATGAGCTCCGTCTTTAAAAATATGAAACCGCTCTATACTCTTCAAAAATTTCCATAAAAACACTCGTTCAGTTTCAAGTGTTGAAGTGTTCATTTAATATTAAACTGCCCCCAAAAGCTTCCTCTGAAAAATAAAAGACTGTACCTAGTTATAAAACAATACAAAAAAGACCCCAAAAGGGGTCTTCATATTTTGAAACTGTGTAAAATCGGAATTACTTAATTTCAACAGTCGCACCGGCTTCGGTGAGTTGTTTCTTAGCTTCTTCAGCTTCTTCTTTGGAAACTGCTTCTTTAAGAGTTGCGGGAGTTCCGTCAACTTTGTCTTTTGCTTCTTTAAGTCCGAGACCGGTAAGAGCACGAACAACTTTGATAACGCCGATTTTGTTAGCGCCGGCATCTTTCAAGATGATGTCGAATTCTGTTTTTTCTTCTTCAGCAGGAGCAGCAGCACCGCCGGCAGCAGGAGCCATTACCATTGCAGCAGCAGGAGCAGCAGCGGAAACGCCGAATTTTTCTTCCAATTCTTTGATGAACTCAGAAAGTTCAAGTACAGTCATATTAGCAATAAAATCAACAACTTGTTCTTTAGTTACAGACATGGGATTTCTCCTTGAAATTTTGTAATAATCTTTGGCAAAAAATTAATAAAATTATGCAGCTTTCTTGGACTCAAGGTCTTTAAGCGCATAAAGAAGCGGACGGACCATATTGGCCATGAGAGATACCAAACCGGTTGGTACTTGGTTCATAGTGCCAAGAGCTTGTGCAATAAGCTGTTCCTTGCTTGGCATCTTAGCGAGAGCATCAACATCAGCCTGAGATAATGCTTTTCCTTCTAAGCTACCGCAACGGATTGCAAACAACTTACTGTCTTTAGCAAAGTCACTAACCACTTTGGCAACAGCCACAGGGTCACTGAATCCAAGAGCAATGGCGCAGTTTTCTTTGAAATTTTCAGAGATTACTGCATGCGTAGTGTCAGATAAAGCAATACGTGCAAGAGTGTTTTTTACAACATAATATTCACCGCCGGCTTGACGGATTTTTACTCTTAACGCGGTCAGCTCTTCCACACTCATACCCTTGAAATCAGTAACTACAACAATAGAAGCATCCGCAGCTTTTGCACGGACTTGTTCTATAATCGCAGCTTTTTCTGACTTATTCACGTGAAACTCCTTCACGTTAGGGTTTGAAATCTGGAAATGCCGAGCCAAAGAAAATGTCTAGGCAGGATTTAGGAACCTGCTGTCTTCGACTCGAAAATTTCAGCCTTAGCCATATATCATATTAAACCATATAAAGAAGAATATAGCCATAAAGGCTATATCTTCAAAATCAGTTTTCCATGAACTTTCTAATAAGGGTTGGATCAACCTTGAAACCGGGTCCCATAGTGGTTGAAACAGCCATTTTTGTCATGTAGGTACCTTTTGCGGCACTTGGTTTCAAGCGCTGCACTGCATCCAAAAGAGCTTTCAAGTTATCTTGGATTTTTTCCGCACCGAAAGAAACTTTACCGAGCGGAGCATGAAGAACACCGGCTTTGTCAACTTTAAAATCAACCTTACCCGCTTTCAATTCTTCAACTGCTTTTGCAACATCAAAAGTAACCGTGCCGGTTTTTGCGTTTGGCATAAGTCCGCGAGGTCCGAGCTGACGGCCCACCTGACCAACCAAAGCCATTACATCGGGAGTTGCAACGGCTGCGTCAAAATCAAGGTTGCCAGCTTTGATGCTGTCAACCAAATCTTCCGCACCTACGATATCAGCTCCTGCTGCCTTTGCTTCCGCTTGTTTGTCACCTTTGCAGAAAACGGCAACACGTACGGTTTTACCTAAACCGTGAGGAAGAGAAACAGCACCGCGAACCATTTGGTCGGAATATTTTGGGTCAACACCTAAGTTGAGAGCCACGTCAACTGTTTCATCAAATTTTGCATAGGAAGCAGCCAGTGATTTTTGCACTGCTTCTTCCACAGTAAAAAGAGAAGCCAAATCAACTCCTTCTACTGATTTACGATATTTTTTTCCATGTTTGGGCATTGGTATTTCCCTTCTTTGCTCTATTCGTTTTGAATCTCCTACCCCTTACAGGTAGTACTGCCGAGTCCAACGATAAAACACGCGAATTTCACGTACAATCGATTGGAAAACTGCCCTAATTAACCTTTTATTTCAAGTCCCATTGAACGTGCTGTGCCTTCAATGTTTTTAATAGCACCTTCAAGGTCTTTGCAGTTGAGGTCAGGCATTTTAACTTTTGCAATTTCTTCAACCTGAGCTTTAGTTACTGAACCGACTTTTTTACGGTTTGGCTCACCGGAACCTTTTTCTGTTTTGGCAGCTTTTAAAAGCAATACCGGAGCAGGCGGGGTTTTGGTGATAAAAGTAAAAGAGCGATCAGCATAAACAGTGATAATTACAGGAATAATCATTCCTTTTTGGTCTTGTGTGCGAGCATTGAACTCTTTACAAAAGCCCATGATATTAACACCGTGTTGACCTAAAGCAGGACCAACAGGAGGAGATGGGTTAGCAGCTCCGGCTGGGATTTGCAATTTGATTTTGCCTACTTCTTTCTTGGCCATGATGATTTCCTTTATATAGCCCGAATATTAGACTTAATATAAGGCGTTATCCCTTCGTGACTTGAGAAAAATCAAGTTCGACAGGAGTTTGACGCCCAAAAATAGATACTGAAACTCTAAGTTTGCCTTTATCATGGTTCACATCTTCCACAGTACCATTAAATCCGCCAAAAGGTCCGTCAAGCACGCGAACGTCATCGCCCGCCTCAAATTTCACTTTTGGTCCCGGATTATCCTGTCCTTCCTTCACCAAGGAAAGAATACGGCGGACATCGTCGCTCGCCATGGGAGCGGGACGGTTTTTGCCGCCGACAAATCCGGTTACTTTCGGTATGCTTTGAACAAGATGCCATGAAAAATCGGTCATGGTCATTTGGACCATGATATAACCCGGAAAAAGTTTGCGGGTTACGGTTCTTCTTTGTCCGTCCTTGCCGATTTCAACAACTTTTTCAGTCGGCAAAAGAACCTGATGGATAAGCCCTTCGTCTTGAGCTGTTCGTTTCAGCTCGTTGATTTGCTTTTCCACTCTCATCTCAAAACCGGAATAGGTATGCAACATATACCAGTTATGATATTCGTTTTCATGAGAGCTGAAAGCAGGGTCGGAAGAACCGCTTGCAACTTCAACGATATTTTCTTGGCTCACTTCTTGAGAGTCAATATTGATATTTTCTTTATCCATGATAAAACTCCAATTAGGAAAAATAACTATCCGCTATGACAAAATCATGCGAATAGCACCAGAAAGGAGAAAATCCACTAAACCTAAAAGGAGCGCCATGACGGTAACAAATCCTAATACAACCAAACCGGTTGTACGAGTTTCTTTCATGGTTGGCCAACTTACTTTACGAAGCTCAGTACGAGAAAGTAAGAAGTAGCTTTTAAAAGCAGAAAAGCGTTCTGACAAACTGCTTTTGCTTTGCTTTGATTTTTGTGCTTCCGCTGCTTTATTGGCAGGTTGTGAAGCATTTTTTACTTCTGCGTTATCTTTGCTCATAAATATCCCAATTATGAAAGAAAATGGCAGGTCAGGAGGGATTCGAACCCCCAGCATTCGGTTTTGGAGACCGACGCTCTACCGTTAGAGCTACTGACCTGCTCTATGAAAACTACTTGGTTTCTCTGTGAAGCGTATGTTTCTTATCCCAAGGACAATACTTTTTCACTTCAAGACGACCAGTAGTATTCTTCTTGTTTTTTACCGTCGCGTAGTTACGTCGCTTGCACTCAGTGCAAGCAAGTAAAATATTAACGCGCATTTGTTACTCCAAAATTTCAGTAACAACACCGGAACCAACAGTACGTCCACCTTCACGGATAGCAAAACGCAAGCCTTGTTCCATAGCGATTGGGTGGATAAGTTCAACGGTGAAGGTAGAGTTATCACCAGGCATAACCATTTCCACGCCTTCTGCAAGAGCGATAGAGCCGGTGATGTCAGTGGTACGGAAATAGAATTGTGGACGATAGCCGGTGAAGAATGGAGTATGACGTCCGCCTTCTTCTTTGCTCAAAACGTAAACTTCTGCTTTGAATTTCTTGTGAGGAGTAATAGATTTTGGAGCAGCGAGAACCTGACCGCGTTCAACTTCTTCACGTTTTACGCCACGAAGGAGAACACCGACGTTATCGCCCGCTTCACCTTGGTCAAGAAGCTTACGGAACATTTCAACACCGGTACAGGTGGAAGTCATGGTAGGTTTAATACCTACGATTTCAACTGCATCGCCAACTTTGATAACGCCTTTTTCAACACGGCCGGTAACAACTGTACCACGACCTGAAATTGAGAAAACGTCTTCAATAGGCATGAGGAATGGTTTATCAACTTCACGTTGCGGATCAGGAATATAATCATCGCAAGCCTGAAGAAGATCGAGAATGCATTTAGCTTCTGCGCTGTCAGCGCTGTCGGTATTGAGAGCGTTAAGAGCGGAACCTCTGATTACAGGAATATCGTCTCCCGGAAAACCGTTTGCTGTAAGAAGTTCGCGCATTTCCATTTCAACGAGTTCGAGAAGTTCTTCGTCGTCAACTTGGTCGCATTTGTTCATGAATACGATAAGATAAGGAACACCGACTTGGCGGGCAAGAAGGATGTGTTCTTTTGTTTGAGGCATAGGACCGTCGGTTGCGGCAACAACGATGATTGCAGCGTCCATTTGAGCGGCGCCTGTGATCATGTTTTTGATGTAGTCGGCGTGACCCGGGCAGTCAACGTGAGCATAGTGACGTTTTTCAGTTTCGTATTCAACGTGAGAAGTAGCGATGGTGATACCGCGTTCTTTTTCTTCCGGAGCTTTGTCGATACTGTTGTAGTCAATGAATTGACCATTACCTTTAAGACCAGCAACTTTGGTGATAGCAGCTGTTAAAGTAGTTTTACCGTGGTCAATGTGACCGATAGTACCAATGTTA
>DONZ01000096.1 GCA_003512875.1 Desulfovibrio sp.
TTCTTTTGCCTTGTCGGAGTTTGTTCCGACAATAATTCTGTCCGGGTGGAAAAAATCATGTACGGCGTATCCCTCACGCAAAAATTCGGGAAGCGATACCACATCAAATTCCGCTTGTGGCTTTTTTTGGGCAATGAGAGTTTCAATGTCATCACCCGTTCCGACGGGCACAGTGGATTTTGTTGCGATGATGGTGTATTGGGTAAGGTATTCCGCCAGTTCCGTTGCCGCGGCATGGATATATTTCATGTCTGCTTCTTTGGTGATAGGGTGGGGAGGCGTGCCCACGGCGATAATGACAAGTTCGGCATTGCTGATGCCGTCTTTCATTGAAGTTGTAAAATGGAGCCGTTTTTCTTTCGTATTTTTGCGGAAAAGTTCTTCGAGACCGTCTTCGTAAAGGGTGATTTTTCCTGCTCGCAGCGCATCTATTTTGCTTTGTTCCCTGTCAATGCAGACAACCTGGTGCCCCAATTCGGCTAAACCGACACCGGTCGGCAAGCCGACATATCCTGTTCCGATAATGGCAACGTTCATATTTGTCCTCTTGTGCTATGCTTTAAACAAATGGATTTGAGTTTTGAAATATTCAATGGTCTTGTCTAATCCGGCAGTTAATTTAATGGAAGGCTGCCAATTGAATTTTGCTTTGGCAAGGCTGATGTCCGGTCTTCTTTGGGTCGGATCGTCAGCCGGCAAGTCTTTATAAACGATTTTGGAAGCGCCTTTTATTTTATCGATAACAAGCTCGGCAAGTTCCTTAATGGTAAATTCGTCAGGATTGCCGGTATTGATAGGACCGGTGAAATCTTTGCCGCTGTTCATCACACGGATAATGAGCTCGATTAAGTCATCGACATAACAAAAAGAACGCGTCTGTGTTCCGTCGCCGTAAATCGTAATGTCTTTACCCAATAAAGCCTGGCAAATGAAGTTGGAAACAACCCGTCCGTCATTGGGATCCATATACGGACCATAAGTATTGAAAATACGGATGACTTTTATGTCAACGCCTTCTTGTCTGTGGTAATCAAAAAACAAACTTTCGGCGCAGCGCTTGCCTTCATCATAACAGGCTCGTATTCCTATGGGATTGACATTGCCGCGGTAGGTTTCAACTTGTGGATGGACAAGCGGCTCTCCGTATACTTCCGAGGTTGAGGCCTGCAAAATGACAGCGTTATGTTCTTTGGCAAGTTCAAGCATGTTGATTGCACCGAAAACGCAGGTTTTGGTCGTTTTTATGGCATGTTTTCCCTGATATGCGGGAGGGGAGGCGGGGCAGGCCAAGTTATAGATTTGGTCGATTTTCGTATCGATTTTCAAAGGCGTGCAAATATCGTGATTGATGAATGTGAAGGAAGGATTGTCCAAATGAGGGGTAATATTTTCAAGTCTGCCGGTGTAATTGTTATCAACGCAAATAATTTTATGACCTTCGCTCAGGAGTCTTGAGCATAGGTTCGCACCGATAAAGCCGGTGCCGCCGGTAATTAAAATTGTTTTCATTAAAAAAGCCCTCGTGCTATGAGTGATGAAATTTTCCAGTAAAATGGAATACGGAGTGTTTTATTGATAGGCAAAAAAAAACAAAAATAACTGCCCTGAAAGGTTGAGCGTATTTTTGTAAAGAAATTTATAGCAATTTTTAAAAATATACATACCATCACGGGGAAGGATTGTTTCTTTTTCCAAAAAAGAAGACACTTCCCGCAAATTTTGATTGATATTGTTAAAATCATCTTTGGATAACAATTGGTTTTGACAGATTTTTAACCATTTATCCTTATATGCTAGCTTATTGCCCAATAATGCGTTGATAGTGTCAAATTGCAGCGCAAAATTTTTAATGATGTTTTTGTGAACATTCCGGTTTGATAAGTTTTCCGCATAAAAATTATAGGTTGTCAGTTCTTCATTAAGAATATGAAATTGCGTGTGGTTGAGCAAAGAAAGCCAAAGAGCGTAATCTTCAATAGGTGCGAGGTCTGTTGCATAAAAAATATTATTGTCGGTCAAAAGGTTTTTTCTGAGCATGATGCTTGACTGGCAAAGGATATTGTTTTTAAAAATCAGTTGGTTTCTTATGGCGTTATGTGTTTCAAGATATTTGAATGAAAATGGAATGGAGGTGGAATTGTTAATGGCAACTTTGCTCGCCAGGACGCCGATTTGGGGATTGTTTTCCAAAAAATCAACCTGTTTTTGCAAACGTTCCGGATGTGCGGAGTCATCAGAATCCAAAAACGCAATATATTTTCCCTTGGCTAATGAAATGCCGAAATTTCTGGCTGCCGGCGCTTGTTTATTTTGTGAAAAACGGTGGTAGACGATTCTTTTATCGTGAAGAAAGCTGTTCGCTATTTCTTGAATATAGGGCAATGAGGCGTCATCAATGATAATAAGTTCAAAATCAGTCATTGTTTGTGCCAAAATACTCGAAACCGCATTTTTAAAATACGTTTCTTCCGTATTATAACAAGGCATAATAACTGATACAAGAGGCATATTTTTTCCTAATTTTTTTTAAAATCATTATTGCATACTGTTCGTTTTGTCAAATAAAAAAAGGAATGGGCTGAAGCCAAAACAAATAATAAAAAAGAGTTATGGCGGTGTTCCATAACTCTTGAAATATATGGCGCGCCAGAAGAGATTCGAACTCCTGACCGACTGCTTAGAAGGCAGTTGCTCTATCCGACTGAGCTACTAGCGCGTTCAAAGCTTTGTATGTAAATTCATTATAAAAGTCAAGTTCTTTTTTATCGGTTTTCTGCACTATGCGATGTTTTGAAATTAATTGATATGCATTTTATGAATGGGAATTTTTTTGTAGTTGGGAACGGTGAAATTTTTTAGGGGAAAGCGTAATGCATATTGTTTTTACTTTGTTTTTCCTGTATTGCTGCGATTGAAATTTTTGCAGTCATTTCATCAGAACGGAGTAGCTGTTACAATATTATGAAATAATTAAGTTAATTTGTATTATTCAAAAAAAACAAATATTTCATGAAATAATTCTTAAAATATTTTTTTAAAAATTTTTATTTTTTTTATCAATCAAATTAGTGTATTGAAGATAAATTGCTTATTATTTCACATGAAATTTCAATTTTAATCTTGCATTATTTTTTTTTCTCATTTTATTATTTTATAAAATATTTCATAAATAATCTTATTAAATATGTCAAAGAGCATGCGGTTTGGCATAAATAAGGCTTAATATGAAATAAATTCAACTTATGGCAGTGCTTTATACATTGCTCTAAAGTCGCTAGGCGTGCAAAATGGTGATACGGTTCTTTGCAATGCGTATACCTTGGCCCCGGTTCCCGGTGCCATTGAGAATGCAGGCGGTAAAATAGAACTTGTTGAAATTGCGGATGATTATACCATTGATATTGCAGAGTTGGATAGAAAAGCGGAAAAAACGAAAGCCAAGTTCCTCTTATTGTCCCACATGCGCGGGCATATGGCGAATATGGACAGGGTTATGGAAATTGTGAATAAACATAATCTTATCATGCTTGAAGATTGTGCCCACACAATGGGTGCTTGCTGGAACGGCAAAAAGAGCGGAACGTTCGGCAAAGCGGCTTGTTACAGCACGCATACATATAAGCATATGAATTCCGGCGAAGGCGGGCTTCTTATCACGAATGATGATTATGTAATGGCAAGAGCGATTATGTTTTCCGGTTCCTATATGCTTTATTCCGCCCATACGCGGAGTCCGGCGCTTGAAGTGTTTGAAAAGGTAAAGAAAATCACTCCTAATTACAGTTCACGTATGGATAATTTGAGAGCCTGCATTTTATTGCCTCAATTGAAAAATTTGGATGAGCGGTGCCGTCGCTGGAATGTTTTGTTCAATCACATGGCGGCACGTCTTGAAAAAATTTCCGGCTGTGTATGTCCGAAACGCGATAGCCGTGAATATTATGTAGGCAGTTCCATTCAATGGAATTTACCAAAGGCAAGCTACTATGCATAGCTTCAGGAATTTATTGGAAAATGCGCAGAACGCGGAGTATCTGTAAAGTGGTTCGGCAATAAAGAGCCTGCTGGATTTACCAACTCTTATGATAGCTGGCAATATTTCCCATATTTGGCGAATTTGGATTTGCCAAATACCAAAAAAGTATTGGCAACCATGTGCGATATGCGTTTGCCGCTTACGTTCGATACAGATGATTGTGATTTAATTGCAGATATTATTGAGGAAGTTGTAAAAGAAACAGGATTGAATTAAAAAGAACAAAGCGTGAAGTTAGCGCAGGTTTTATACCATACAAACTTTTTCGGCTGTTTGTATGGAGTGAATAAGGTTGTCTTAGGACAGCCTTATTTTTTTATGAGCAATAAATACTTTTGATAATTTGCTATGGAATGTTCTTCGTTTGTGAGCAGTATTTTTGCGTGGTGTTTCCAGAAATGTATCGTAACCGTCGGGGAAACGGTTTCGTCATTCAGACCGAGGACAATAGCCGGCATAAGCTTCATATCCGTTGACAGCGGTAACCGTGTATAAGATTGTAAAATTTCATCCGTTAAATTCCATTCCCGATTGGTGTAGAAATTGTAATTTTTTCCTTTAAAAGGGGCGAGTTGTTCACTTGGGAAAGTCACAGGATTAAAGACCGTGCAGGATAATTGATATTTTCGCGCCAGATAAAGGGCGAAAAATCCGCCTAAGGAAGAGCCGATAAGCTTGAGATTTGGATTGTTTTTATAAACGTCCGATAATTTATTTTCGATTTCGGCAAGCGCAAGCAAGGCATTTTGCGTATAATCATAATAAAAATCGTGCACGGAACCGAGCAATGTATGTATCTCTTTACAGGAGCGGGAATTTTTGTCGCTGTTTAAACCATGAATATAGGCGAAACACTGTGTATTTGCATTCATTTTTGAAAATCCTCATGTGAAAAAAAATTTATCTAGACGAGTTTGCTGTTCTATACTATAAA
>DONZ01000008.1 GCA_003512875.1 Desulfovibrio sp.
ATTTCGTATGCCTAAGACGAGCGCCGCCGTTGTGCGGGTGATTTTTGCGCAATTTACGGTTAAAAGCACGGGGCAGTCGAGGGTATGGGCAAGATGCGCCGTGGAGCAAGAGCCCAAATAGTCTTTGCCGTCGTAAAGACCGCGGTTTCCTTCGATGAGGGCTATGCTTTTTTGGGGAGCATTTTGACATGTCGCATAAAAATGCCGTGCCAGTGCCTCATCATCTAAAAAGAAAGGGTCAAGGCAATAGCATGGCTTGCGGGAAGCCTGCATAAGCCATGCCGCGTCAATATAGTCGGGTCCTTTTTTGAAAGGGCAGACTGTGTAGCCGTTATTGGTGAAAAATCTTGCCAAACCAAGGCTGACAATGGTTTTTCCGCTTCCGCCGCTAAGGCCTGAAATAAGTATTTTTTGCATATACGCCTTTACTTTGAACCGGAATGAGCAGTATACGCCTTGTCTAAAACAAGGTATTTTTTTATGCAGGCGTTAACATCGTCGAGGCTGACATTCAATAATTTTTGCAAATGTTCTTGGCTGTAATTTGGGGAGCGTTCAAAAAGCACCGCATTTGCCGCAGAAGAAGCTCTTGACTGCACTTTTTGCTGATTATTGATGAAGTTCATTTGCACGCTTGCTTTTGCCCGGTTGAAGGTTGTTTTATCAATTCCCTGTGTGCGCAGTGTTTTTGTAATGGCTTTAAATTGTTCCTCTATGCTTTGTTTGTGTTCCGGAGCCGCAATGATTCCATAGGCGATAAAGCCGGTGTGCTCGCTTTGCAGCAGGAGAGGAAATGCGGAATACCCCAAATTTCTTTTTTCACGCAATTCTTGGTATAAAATGCCGTTAAAACCTTGCAGGGCGGAATTTAATATTTCAAGGGCAGGTGCATCCGGATGATCGAGCGCGACCGCAGGGAAAATAAGCAGGGTTAAATCTTGGTTTCTTCCTTCCACAACGGTTTCAAAAGACTTTTCATCCGTCCATTTTGGATTGGAAATTTGAATTTCCCTGGGGTTTGGAGCGGGCAATTCCGCAAGGGCGGCAAGGACTTCTTCCTTGTCGAAGTCGCCGGCCACACTGATTACAACACGCTGTTCTTTTTGGACAGCCCAATATTTTTTGATGTCTTTCACCGTTACGGCGCTGACGCCTGCTTCTGTTCCAATTTTATTGTTTCCGTAGACATGGTTCGGATAAAGGAAACCGGGCAATTTTGTCATCATGCTTGTGACAACGGAATCTTCATTTTTGCGGATAGCGGCGATTTGCTCGATTTGTATGTGTTTGAGGTCTTTTTTGCTGAATGCGGGTTTTTTGACGGTTTCAGCCAAAAGACCGATAATTTCTTTGGCATGGCGTTTATGCCCGCCTGCTGAAATTTGGAACGACAGCGTGCCGGAAGAGGCTGACAAATACAAATCTCTTTCAGAAAGATAGCGGGTGAGTTCCTTATAATCTTTTTTACTCGTGCCCATGGTCAATAACCGGGCAGTGAGCGCTGGCAGCGCCTCTTTGTTTTTTGCGCCGACAAAAGGCAAAAGGCTTTCTCCGCCAAGGTAGCTCACATCAACGCTCATAAAAGGAATATGGTTATCCTGCATGAGGATGACGGTTTTGTTTTTCGTTTCTATGACTTCCGTTTTATTTTCCGTTTGTTTGGATTGTTCTGCATTTGTTTTTGGGGCTTGCCAGTTTTTTTCTATTGTTTTGACGAGTTCTTCCTTATTGATTTTGGCTGTGTCGGGAAGAATCAAAGAAAGATTGAGGGCTGTCGGTCGCAGATAACGCTGAATGACCGTGTCAACGCTTTCTTTGTTGGTCAAATAAATTTGCTGCAACGCATTTTCCGCCAAAGGGTCCGTTGGATTGTTGAAATAATTATCCCCGTATGTTGTGGCAAGGCTTTGAATGGTTTCCGCTTTTTTCCAATGCAGATTTTCAAGCATGGTCTTTATTTGTTCATATTCCGTATCGCTGAATGTGTCCGCATTCAGTTTCGCAAAAAATTTGCTGATTTTTTCAATGAACTGCGGAATGTTTTTTTCGTCAAGTTCGGCATAAATGTTAAATTGTCCCACTGTTTCAAAAAACATGGGATAGGCGGCAATGGTATCCGCAATTTTTTCCTTATAGATAAATTCCTGCTGTAAGAGGGCGTTGTTATCAAAACTTAAAAGCATGCACAAGATCAGGAGGGCGGAGCTGTCGGGGCTTGCTTCATGGGAAACGGGAAAACTGATATTCACATAGCTTTTGTTCCATGAGCCTTTTTCCATATTGACTTGTGTTCCTCGTGCCAAAGCTTGGACTTCTTCAAGGGATAAAGGACGTTTTTTTTGTATGATGCCGCTATTTTTGTATTGCCCGAAGCGTTTGTTCGCTTCTTTGAGCACATCCTTCCTGTCGATGTCGCCGGCGACAACAAGGAGCATATTGTTCGGATTGTAGTTTGCTTTTATATATTCCTGAATATCTTGAGTCGTAATGGATTTGAGCGTTTCCACCGTTCCGATGACGGGATTGGCGTAAGGCGTGCCGTGGAGCGTTGAAGACGTTGAAAGGTGCAGGAGCTTGGTTTCCGGCATATCGCCGCGCTGGCGCAGTTCCGCAATAACGACTTCCCGTTCCTCATTCAGCTGCTGCCTGCGCAGAATTGGTTCAAAGGCGAGTCCTTGTATCGCTTCAAGGCTTAATTGCCATTTTTGGGAAGGCATATCGTTATAATAGACCGTTCTGTCGTAAGAAGTGTAGGCGTTTAAATCGCCTCCTTCATTTTCAACAATGAAATCAATGCCTTTCGGGTGCGTTTTGGTGCCTTTAAAGAGCATGTGCTCAAGTAGATGAGCAATTCCTAATTTATCTTGTTTCTCATTGCTTGAACCGCTTCGCACATAAAGGCGGGTGGAAACAATGGGAAATCTGTGATCTTCTTTAATGAGCACGGTCAGCCCGTTTTGTAATTGGCTGATATGAGGATATTCGTTCGCTTGCGCTGGTTGAAAATGGAATAAAAAAGAAAATAAAAGGGTAAGAATGATTTTTTTCATAAAAAACTCCAAGATACGATAAAGCCCTCAAAAGAGGGCTTGCGGCTATTGTTTCAATTCTTTTTGAATATCAAATTCGATTTTATTAAATTCCTGTATGATTTTTTCCGTAACATCAATATCCGGATTGTAGCTTGCTGTTTCCGTTGCATGCAAAATCACATCGATATTGTTATCTTTTCTGTAAGTATCAATGACGTTCATAAGCTTGTCCGAAATAACCGTAAACAGGACTGTTTGCTGATTTTGGATTTTGTTTTGCAGTTCGTAGGCTGTTGCCTGAATTTCCGATTCCAGATTTTGAATGAGTTTTTCATCTTTCTGTTCATCGGCTTTTTTGCGCTTGTCTTCAAGCTGTTCCAATTGTTTAATGCCTTCACTCTGCAATTTTTCAAAATAGCTGTTAATGCTTTGACCGTGTTTGCTTTGTTCAAAAATTTTATTCGTATCGACAACCGCCAAAGATTGGGCGAAAGCTGCTGCGTTCAAAAATGAAATGCCGAGAGTGAAAGAGCAGATAAGTATAAGAAGTTTTTTCATAGGATTTCCTTTAAACATGTTTCAATATGTATACTGATATTAATCAGAATTGGCAATAGAAAAATTTTAGCTTAAATTTTCTGTAACCCGTTTTAAATATTCCCTTGTTTCGCCTGAACGGTAATTTTGGATAAGGCTGTTGTAAACTTCCTGCGGACTCATGGCATTGATAGCCCGGATGGCTTTTTCTTTTGTTTCGCCGAAATGGCGGAGAACCGCGGAGGAGCCTGCGTTATAGGAAGCGATCAGCAGGGAATTCAGGCTGTCATGGTCTGTTATTCCGTTCAGGTGATATTTTTTAATCAGATACAGGTATGCTGTTCCATAGTAAATATTGTTTTCAGGGTGCATCAATTCCATGTCTGTAACTTCTTGTTTGTGTTTGAAAAAACGGTTCACTTCCGCCGCCGCCGTGTTTGGCACTACCTGCATGAGGCCGTGTGCGTTTTGCTTGCTGAGAGCCTGCGGAATGAAATTGCTTTCAACTTCGATAATGCTCATGATGAGGTTTCTGTCCAAACCGAATTTGTCCGCATAACGGTTGACATAAGGGGTTATTGCCTTTTTACGTTTGCTGTATGATTTTCGCGTGTCAGAACGGTATTTGTCCTTAGCCAAATGGGGCATGAGGGAAATGATTTCAGTTCGGCTGATGTTTTCAATGAAATTCGGACGTTCCTGTGAAGAAGCTGTGATATTGCGATATGTTTTGCCGGGCATATTTTTGCTTGGCAAAGATTGTTTTTCCAAGTGTTCCGCTTTCTGCAGCGGAGCCGTATTTTGGTATATTGCGTCGATTTTGTTATTTATGGCGATAATTCCGCTGGTCGGCAGCGAATCGCGCTTGCCTGTTTCATTTTTAAGGGGCAAAAATTGGAGCAGATTGGTATTTAATACGCCGAAATATGATTGTTCGGGATTTTTCTGAATAAAACCGGTGATCGGAAAAAGAAAAACAGGCAAAAGCAAAAGTAAAACAAAATGTTTGAATTTCGTATGTGTGATTACTGTGCGCACAGCTTTTTTACATCTGTTTTCAATATGTGTCATAGAATTGGCACTAGGAATTACTATTGCGTTCAATATGTTGTTCTTATTCTTAAAATTGTTCATTGTTTATTCCGTTATGTGTATTCACAAAAGGTTAAACGTTTCAAAATACGTATGTATACAATTTGATAAGCAATTTTTGTGCCATTTGGCTAAAATTTAAAACCACAGTGAATGTATTAAAAATATTATTATATTCCACTGTGTTAATGCGTTTCGGGCTTTTGTCGCGAGGGTGAAAAACAGTCAATACATTGTACAGCCGGTATGAACTTGACAATGATAATCATTCTTGATAAGAGAAACTAAAGGAGTTTTCCATGAGAACCACACAAAGCAGAATGACACGCCAGCGGAAAGTGATTCTTGAAGAACTGGGCAAAGTTTACACGCATCCCACGGCTGACGAAATATATACAATGGTTAAAGAAAAGCTGCCCAATATCAGTTTGGGAACCGTTTATAGAAATTTAGATTTACTTGCAGAAAATAATCAGGTATTAAAACTTGAAACAGCGGGGAATATCAGGCGTTATGACGCAAATATGAACCCTCATTCCCATATCCGCTGTGTTTCTTGCGGAAAAATTTTTGATGTTCCGTACATAGATACGTCAAAATTGAATTTGAACAGCGAGTGTTTGAATGCTTTTCGGCATATCAATATCAGGGTTGAACTTGACGGAGTTTGCACTGAATGTTCTCAAAAAAAATAATAATTATTACAAATAATTATAGTTTATTTGCAGAACAAAAAATATAAACCTCTAGCAAAAGGAGATATTATGAAAAAATCTTTAAAAGGTACCAAAACAGAAAAGAATCTTCTCACTGCTTTTGCAGGAGAATCCCAAGCCCGCAATCGTTACACATACTTTGCTTCCCAAGCAAAAAAAGATGGCTATGTTGAAATGCAGCAGGCATTTGAAGAAATCGCTTCCCAGGAAAAAGAACATGCGAAGCGCTTGTTCAAATTTCTTGAAGGCGGAGAAGTTGAAATTACCGCTTCTTTTCCTGCCGGAGTAATCGGTTCAACTGTTGATAACCTTATTGCCGCTGCGGCTGGTGAAAATCATGAACATAGTGATATGTATCCAAGTTTCGCCAAAATTGCGGAAAAAGAAGGTTTTCCGGAAATCGCATGCGTGATGCGCAATATCGCTGTTGCCGAAGAAGCGCATGAAAAACGCTTTTTGGAATTTGCAGACAACATAAAAAACGGTACCGTATTCAAAGGTGCAAAAAAATGGCGCTGTTTGAACTGCGGTTTTGTGCATGAAGGAAATGAAGCTCCTAAAACTTGTCCTGCATGTGATCATCCGCAGGCATTTTTTACAACACGCATGGGGTAAGTGAAATGGCTGACGCAAAAGATATGTGGATGTGCCAAGTGGCTAACTGCGGTTATATTTATAACCCGGATAAAGGCGATAAAAAAGGCAAAATTGTGGCAGGCACAAAATTTGAAGATCTGCCCGATGATTGGAGATGCCCTGTTTGCGGCGCAACCAAAAAAGGCTTTAAATGCTTAGGCGCGTAAATTGTATGATTTTTATATGAACAGCATGGGCTATGCGTTTTGTCATCACGTATGATTGGCGCATGGCATGCTGAAAAAATCGTACAAAAATAATAAAAAATCCCTCTCGTATTTGAGAGGGACTTTTTTTGTCGCTTCAGCATAAAACAGTTATTGGTTTGGCTGTGTCCAGCAAATAGGGGGCTGTTCAAAGCCGCTGGTCTTTATTTGAGTGATTTTTGAAGATAGCGTATCGGATAATTTTTGTTTGCACGCCACACCATGCTATGCATGCAGTTTTTCCAAGAGCCATGCCATATTGTTTCCAAGGTTTGTCATTGTTCTGACGCCTTCCTCATCTTTGAGCACTTCGCCTTTTTCACGTCCGATGCCTAAATTCCAGTAGCTGCTCATAGGTACTATCATGCTATTGATACCAAAAAACGCCATAAGCGTATTATAGGTATTTATCGCTCCGCCGCGGCGGGCGGCAACAATAGGCGCGCCCACTTTACGGGCCAAAATACCCGTAGGACCGAGAATATAGCCTGTTCTGTCGATAAATGCTTTCATTTCTGAAGTCATATTGGCATAATAGGTCGGAGAGGCAAGAATAATCGCGTCGGCGGTTTTTATTTTTTCTGCCCATTCGTTGATCGGGTCGTCCTTGAAAATACACTGTCCTGTTTTACGGCAGGAAAGGCAAGCGCTGCATCCGTGCAAAAGCGTTCCGCCCACTTGAATGATTTCTGTGTCATATCCTTTTTCTTGCAATGGTTTCAGGCAAATATCAATAAGTTGTCTGGTGTTGCCGTTTGTTCTCGGACTGCCGTTAAAAGCCAATATTTTCATAACGCACCTCCTTCGGTTGTATTTTTTTGATTATAGCGAATTGTTAGCATAAAGCAAGCGCGGAAAGCCTGATATTTATATTTGTATATTTCCATAAAGTATGGTATAAAAAACAAAACGACAAGGACTTGGTATGGATTCTTATTTTTATGCTGTTATTATGGGAATTGTTGAAGGATTGACTGAATTTTTGCCTGTATCTTCAACTGGGCATTTAATCCTTACGGGCGAATTGCTCGGACTTGACGGTGCTTCCGGTGAAACGTTTGAAATCGTTATTCAAGTTGGGGCGATGTTTGCAGTTGTTTTGTGCTATTTCAATAGATTTTGGGGATTGCTTTTTCCGCAAAAAGAAAAGAAAAAATCTTTCAGCGGATTGCGCGGGATAACGCTTCTTATGGTTACCACACTTCCGGGGGCATTTTTCGGTTTACTGTTCCATTCATTCATAAAAACGCTTTTTACGCCTTTATACGTTGCAATAGCTTTGTTTGTCGGGGCAATTTTCATGCTTGTTGTGGAGAAAATCAAGTTCAAAGCAAAATATGCAAGTATTGATGACATTGATTATAAAACTGCTTTGGGCATCGGGCTTTTTCAGTGCTGCGCCTTATGGCCCGGTTTTTCCCGTTCTGCTTCAACTATTTGCGGAGGAATGATCTTAGGGCTGAAAAGGGAAATTGCGGCGGAATATTCTTTTTTGGCAGCCGTGCCTATCATTGTCGGGGCTGCTTGTTATGATTTGTTTAAATCGTATTCCTTGATTTTGGCTGGCGATATTCCCTTTTTTGTTGTGGGGACCGTTGTTTCTTTTCTTTCCGCCTTGGTGGCGATTAAAGGCTTTATTGCCATGCTTTCAAAAGTCGGTTTAACTCCTTTCGCGGTGTACCGCCTGCTCTTGGTTGTTCCTGTTTATTATTTTATGGTGTATTAACACGTTAGAATGAAAGCGGTTTTGTGGTTATTATAAAAAAAAATGAAAAAATATAAAAAAAAGCTTGCATTTTTTTTGGTTTGCATATACATATTCTTTCACGTTAATACACAGCGTGGCAAGGTAGCTCAGTTGGTCAGAGCACTCGGTTCATACCCGAGTTGTCGAGAGTTCAAATCTCCCCCTTGCTACCACATATTTCAAGGACTTAT
>DONZ01000226.1 GCA_003512875.1 Desulfovibrio sp.
ATGTTCTTATGCTTGACCAAAGAAGGGTGAGCGATGTCATGACACCGAGAACAGTTGTTTTTTCTCTTCCTGTCGCCATGAAAATCTTTGATGTATACAATCACGAGGATTTTTGGTCTTTCAGCAGGATTCCCGTTTACGCTTCCGATAATGAGGATGTCGTTGGTATCGTGCAAAGGCGGGAAATCGCTCTTGCTGTTCGCGACGGAAAAAAAGAGGAAAGCCTTGAAAAGATCATGAAGCCTATCCACTTTGTTCTTGAGAGCCAAACGCTTGACCAAGTCCTGCATAAATTTTTAGACCTGCATCAGCATTTGTTCGCCGTGCTTGACGAGTATGGCGGGCTTGCAGGGGTTATCAGTCTGGAAGATATTTTGGAAGAATTGCTTGGGCGTGAAATTGTCGATGAATCGGATATTGTCGATGATATGCGGGAACTTGCGCAAAAACGCAAAGAAGTCGCTTTAATGAATAAAAAGAATATGCCGGAAGGAAAGTGATGCTGACACAGAATCAAATTGAAAAATCTTTGCAGCTTGGCAAATCGGTGATAAGGCAGGAAGAAAAAGCCCTTGAGGTTTTGCGTCAGGGCATTGGCAGGGATTTTTGCGCCGCTTTGGAGCTTATTTTTTTCTGCAAAGGCAGGCTGGTTGTTTCCGGCATAGGCAAAAGCGGGCATATCGGAAAAAAGATTGCGGCGACCATGAGCTCCACGGGGACGCCGTCTTTCTTTCTGCATCCGGCGGAAGCCAGCCATGGCGATTTGGGCGCATTGACAAAGAATGATGTGTTGCTTGCAATTTCCAATTCAGGAGAATCAAAAGAGTTGTTCGATGTTTTGGAATATGCGGCGCGCCATGCTATAAAAATTATTGCAATAACAAAAAACAAAAACAGTTTTTTGGGAACGCAGGCGGATATTTGTCTGGAACTGCCCAATGAACAAGAGGCCTGCCCCATCGGCTGCGCTCCCACTTCCTCAACAACCATGACCTTGGCTTTGGGCGATGCTCTCGCCATGGCTCTTCTTGATTTGCGGGGGTTCAGCTCTGAAGATTTCCATGATTTTCATCCGGGAGGAAAGCTCGGATCAAAGCTCAAACGGGTAAAGGATCTGATGCATATCGGCGAAGAACTGCCTCTTATTGATAAAAATGCCAAAATGAATGAGGCGGTGCTTGAAATGACCCAAAAAGGTCTGGGCTGCATTGCCATTGTGGATAGGGATACGGATAATCATTTGATTTTGCAGGGGCTTATCGCAGACGGAGATTTACGCAGGCACATGTCTTCAGATTTATTGGATAAAAATGTGCAGGAAGTCATGTCCGTTTCTCCTGCGGTTATCGATACGGAGGCGTTGGCATCGAAGGCTGTCGGCATCATGAATGAAAAAGGGATAACAAGCCTTGTGGTTCTTGACGGGCAGGGCTATATGGTCGGACTTATCCATATGCATGATTGTTTGCGTGTGGGCATAGAATAATGGGTATTGGACAGGATAAGAGCTTTCTGACAGAGTAATTGCCCTAAAGGAACGGCTGTTTAAAAATATAGTGTCTGGATAAAAAAAGCAGGTTTAAAACCTGCTTTTTTTAGTCTTTATTCTCATTGGCGATAATGCCGCGCTTTGATTGCCGTATGAAATCGATATAGATTTTTATTTCCGGCAGATGTCCGTATTCCGCTTCCAGCTGGTCGAGGGCGTCGGGACGCGGAATATCGGATTGCCACGTCAGTTTGAACGCCTGTTTTATGGCGGAAAAGAGTTCTTGGCTTGCGCGCATGCGGCGGAGCCCCACAATGTTAGGGGAATGGACGGTCGCCCTGTTGCCTACGGCAAGCATGTAAGGCGGCAAGTCTTGGGTAATGCCGGAAGCGCCGCCGACAAAGGCGTGCGTTCCGATACGCGTGAATTGGTGCACGGCGGAAAGTCCGCCTAAAATGGCGAAATCATCAACAATGCAATGTCCTGCCAATGTTGCGTTATTGCTCATAACGATATTGTTGCCGAGCTGGCAGTCGTGGGCGACATGGCAATATGCCATGATCAGGTTGTTATCGCCGATTTTCGTGATAAACCCGCCTGTTTCCGTTCCGCGGTGCAAGGTTGCGAATTCCCGGATATTATTGTTGTTGCCGATGATGAGTTCGCTTTTTTCACCATGGAATTTTAAATCTTGGGGTTCACCGCCGACCATTGCATAAGAATGGATATGATTTCCTTCACCGAGGGTGGTATATTGCTTAACAGAGGCAAAAGCGTCGATTTTGCAGTTATCGCCTATGACAACATCGTCTTCAATATAGGCGCAGGGACCGATGCTTACGTTTTTTCCGATTTTCGCACTTGGAGCGATGAAAGCGGAACTGTGTACGGAGTCAGCCATGGTATCCTCTTTTTATTTAAAACTGTCAGCAGTCGTAGTGGAAGCCGTAAGGGTCGCCTGAGCTACAAGCTGCCCGTCAACATAGGCTTTGCAGTCCATTTTCCATAATTGCATTTTATGCTGCAAATTCGAGCATTCAATGACAAGCTTGTCGCCTGGAACGACCGGACGGCGGAATTTGGCTTTTTCAATACCGGTAAAAAGATAAATCATATTTTCTTTTGCCGTGTCGATTTTCAATGTGTCAACAACCAAAATAATGCCTGTTTGCGCCATAGCTTCGATTATGAGCACGCCGGGCATGACGGGAGCATTGGGAAAATGCCCTTGGAAGAATTGTTCATTATAGGTTAAATTCTTATATGCAACAACCTTTTCATTAGGAATGATTTCCGTCACCCTGTCGACTAAAAGAAAAGGATAGCGATGGGGCAGCAGCTTCATGATATCAGCGATTTTTAATTCGTCGAACATTTTTTCTTCCATAGTATTTTCCTATTTTTTCGTATTGATTTCTTGTTCCAGTTTTTCGATTTGTTTTTCAAGGGCGTTGACGCGTTTAAATAAATCAGGAATTTTTGGCTGTAAAATGGAATGACGCATATAGGTATTGTATTCCATGGAGGGGGTGCCGCTGACAACGCTGTTTTTTGCAATGTCTTTCACAACTCCGCCTTGCGGACCGACAGTGACATTGTCTTGAATTTTCAGATGTCCGGCAATTCCAGCTTGTCCTGCGAAAGTGCACCTGTCGCCTATTTTGGTCGAACCGGCAATACCGACTTGGGAAATGATAAGACATTCTTTACCGATTTGCACATTATGCCCGATTTGTACGAGGTTATCAATGCATGTGCCTGAATTTACAAAGGTTTTGGAAAGGGCTGCCCTATCGATAGCCGCATTTGCACCGACTTCAACATGATCGCCAATTTCCACATGTCCGATTTGAGGAATTTTTTGAATGCCGAAATCAGTTCGGACAAATCCGAACCCTTCGCCGCCGAGAACGGCTCCCGGCTGCAAATAACAATTGTCACCCAAGCTGGTGCGGGACATTAAAACGCAGTTCGGAGTAAGGGTGCAGTTATCGCCGATATGGCAGTGTTCGCCTATATACACTCCGGAAAAAAGCGTGCAGTTGTCACCGATTTCCACATTCGCCCCGATAACGGCAAAAGGATAAATGGTGCAGTGTTCGCCGATTTTAGCGCTTG
>DONZ01000153.1 GCA_003512875.1 Desulfovibrio sp.
TTTAAAAATTTTCAATTTTTTGCAGCAAGAACAATTCGATACGGTTTATCCTCTCAACCATTCGCCCCTTTGCCAAGCGATAAGCACGCTTTTCGAACCTGACAGGCTCATAGGCTACTCAAGACGCGGCGGCTATTCACGCCAATCGAATTGGGTGCGTATGGCGTTCCGCTGGCTCGGGAACAGAAAAAAAACACCGATCAATCTTGTTGATTTTTGGGCCATGTTTGCTCAAACTCCCTACCCCGCCCATTTGGTCAACCCCAAAGCCCAAGGCAAAGGATACGGGCTTGGCGTGGTGCTTTCGGGACAAAACGCCCGCCGCTCCCTTTCACCGGAATATTATGCCAAAATCATTCCCGTTGTTTTTCAGCGCCTGCAAAATTCCAATAATCTCAAGGAAAAAACAATTTTCTTTTTAGGCACGCAAAAAGAAGAAAATTTTGCGAAAAAACTGCTGTTTTCACTGCCTAAGCATTTGCACCCCCATATTCAAAATCTTGCCGGAAAAACATCCTTTCAAGACTTGCAGGAAATTCTGTCAAATCTCGAACTGCTTCTTTCGCCTGATACGGGCACTGCCCATTTTGCAGGTCATCTCGGAACACCTGTTGAAGGATTTTATCTTTCTTCCGCCCATGTTTTTGAAACCGGACCGTACGGCGAAGGGCACACCGTTTGGCAGGCCAATCTTCCCTGCTCTCCCTGCGGGGAATTTCAAGCCTGCAAATCAATGGACAAAAATGAGTCGAACTGTTTAACAGCCTTTAACAATCCTCATTTTCTTTATCACTTGCTGCATAAAGAATTTACGGAACAAAGCCTTGCCTCAAAACCCCTGCAATCTATCATTCCATATTTTTCTTCTTTTACGGACAATAATCACTTCACAACATTTTTAACTTGGCAAAGCCCTTTGCGGCTCCCGCAAGACATACAAAGGCAAAAAGAAAGAAATATTCTTGAAAATTATTGCGCTGCAACAAAAAATACCGCTCAAGACATACAATTGCACAATATTGAAGATAATGCTATATATGCGGAAACCGACTGGATATTCCCGCAAAACCGACCATAAGGATACATAATGTTTGACAGGCCATTGAAAATTCTCATCGTTCTTCCTCTTTACGGCGGTTCTTTGCCCATCGGCTATTATTGTGCCGATGCTTTGAAAAAATTAGGACATCATGTTGAACTCTTTGAAGCACCTGAATTTTTGCAAGCCCATACGGCATTACGGTCTTTAAATATCAGCCAGGAAAAACTCAATATCCTTGAGCAAAACTTCGTACAGCTTATTTCCCAAGCAATTTACGCCCAAACGGAAGAAAACAAGCCTGATCTCGTGCTTGCCATGGCGCAGGCCCCCATAAATAAAATTTTGCTAAAAAAACTTAAACAAGACAATATCGTCACTGCCATGTGGTTTGTGGAAGACCACCAAGTTTTTCCCTATTGGCAGCTGTACGCTCCTTTGTATGACTATTTCTTCGTTATTCAAAAAGAGCCTTTTTTACAACAACTACAAAATGATAAAAACATAAAAGCCTTGTATCTGCCTCTTGCGGCAGACCCGGATTTCCATAAAAAACAAACGCTCACCTCCGAAGAAGAGAAATTTTACCAAGCAGACATCGCATTTATGGGGGCGGGGTATCCCAACCGGCGAATTGCGTTCCGAACCCTGCTTAAATATGATTTCAAAATTTGGGGAAGCGACTGGGAAGGCGATGAACTGCTGGCGCGTTATGTGCAAAAAAACGGACAGCGCATAAGCCCTGAAGAAAGTTTGAAAATTTATTCCGCCACAAAAATCAATTTGAATCTGCACTCAAGCATCCATGCAAACAAGCTTGTTTCCTATGGCGATTTTGTCAATCCCCGAACATTCGAACTTGCAGCCATGGGCGTATTCCAGCTTGTGGATAAAAGGCAATTAATGCCGGAACATTTTACCTGTTCCTCTTTAAAAAATCCCCGTGAAGATGCGGAGCTTGCCGTATTCGACTCCATGGAGGAATTGCAGGAAAACATTCTTTTTTATCTCAAGCACCCGGATTTAAGGGAAAAAATCGCTCAAAACGCCCAAAAACGTGTGACAAGCGAGCATACCTATATTCACAGAATGAAAACGCTTCTGCAGCATATAAAAGAAAACAGTCAAGATTTTCCTAAAAAAACAGCGGAATTTCAATGGGATAACGCAATCACCCCTGAAACAAGAGAAGAAATCACAGCCCTTTTGCAAGAATTGAATTTAGCCCCAAATGTAGATTTTGAAACAGTTATCCAATGCCTGCGCAAAAAAAACACCGTTCTTACGCCGACTGAAACAGCGCTTCTGTTTTTGTCCGAATGGAAAAAATTTTATAACGCCTGATGAAAGAGCATTTCAATTTTCACAGCGCACTGCCTTTGCACTTGGCAGCCATTAAGCCGAAACAAGCGGATTTTTGCCTTTCCGTCTTTAAGATTTTACAGGAAAAACTTAATATTTCCCGCAAGGAATTGCAAAATATTTCCTTTCTCCTTGCCATTTCGGGAGGAGTCGATTCTGTTGCCATGCTCGCCATTTTCAAAGCTTGCCAACAATATTTCGGCTATACGCTCCATGTTGCCCATTTCAACCATGGTATCCGCGAAGAAAGTGCCGCGGAAGAAAAACTTGTGCAAAAAATATGCAAACGCCTTGATATTCCTCTAACTATGGATAAAGGCAATACCCCTCTCTATGCAAAGGAGCATAAAATAGGCTTGGAAGAAGCGGGCAGAATTTTACGCTATGCATTTTTTTCCACACTCAGGCAACAAGAAAAGAATTGTATTTTATGTACCGCACACCATGCCAACGACCTGTGCGAAGATATGCTTATGCGGTTAATCCGCGGAACCGCATGGCCTCAATTGGCGGGCATGTCCTACTTTGACCCGGAAAGACAGCTGCTCCGCCCGCTTCTTTACACAAGCAAACAGGAACTTTCCGATTTTGCAGAGCAATTGGATTTTCCTTTCGCCCGTGACACAAGCAACACTGATTTGTCGTTTCTGCGAAACAGAGTGAGAGAACAAATTATTCCTTTGCTGGAAAAAGAAAATCCCAAATTTTACCAAAATATCTTAAAATTAAAACAAAATGCGGAATACGACGAAACACATTTTCAAAATGAAACAAATGCGGTTTTAACCCACCTCGAACAGTGCGGGAACAAACTCGCCGTACCTTTGGCAATACTCCAAAAAAACGATAAAACCATACGCCTGCACACCTATCGCGCACTTTTGAAAAAACTGGGGCAAGGACATTCCGTAACCGCAACCTTTGAAAAACTCGATACCGCCGTAATGAAAAACCAAGGCAGCAGTGAATTTAAATTTTCAAATGACGCGCGTATACGCATTCAAGAAAAAAAACTGTATTGTTTCATCAAAACTAACGCTTAGAAAATCCGATATAAATTTTTAAATATCCGAGCACAAGCAGCAAAACGCAAGGGAACCACGCCCCAAAGACGGGGGGAATTTTTCCGCTTTGCCCCAAAAACATTCCGAAACTGCTTAAAACATAACTGACAAAAGAAACAACCACGGCAAGCATGACAGCAATATAGCTATTGGCATTGAAAGAAATAATCGCCACGGCAAGCACCGCGAAAACAACTATCATCACCGAATACGTGATTTTGCTGTGCCAAATGGTCTGCATATTTTCAATATTGGAACCGGAATCTTGCAATCGCTTGATTGCCTCGCCCAGCACAAAGAAAGAAAGCGTCTGCGGATTTTCATCTTGGCTGCTTATAAAATAAAACCGCACGGACTGCTCAATAGGCAAAGTGAATGCTTTTTGTTCTTTTTCAATGTATTTTTCAGGATAATACAGTTTAACATTTTCCAATTCCCAGCCGTTATCGTGCGCCGTGAATTTTTCCGCCCTGATGATTTCTTCGGCGGATCGGGCATTATCAGCCAATTTATAGGCAACGAAATTTTCTCCCCGCCCCCGTTCATAAATAAGCCCGACATGAACGATATATCCCGAATCAAAAAACCATAAGTTTTCCAAAGACTTTTCCACAAAAATACGTTCACGGACTTCATAGCGCCAAAGAAAATTGGCTTTTTGCTCTGTTACGTGCATAAGCATCTGCGAAAGGGCGAACTGCGCCAACGCCCAAAAAATCCCCAATCCGATAAGATTTTTCGTAATGGTGTAAACAGAAACCCCTCCTGCCTGCAAAGCGATGATCTCGCGGGAAGAAACCATTAAAGAAAGAAAAATGACGGATGCAAGCAGAAAAATGGAAGGCAGGGTCTGTGAAACAATGAAAGGCAGTTTCAGGAAATAATATTCCAAAGCATAGGCGAAAGGCTTGCGCGAAGCCATAAAAATATCCGCTTTTTCAATCAAATCAATCAAAATAAAAATACAAATACCAATAGCCAGCGTAATGAAAACAAGGCGGCTATGGTTTTTTATCATGTATTTTGTCAATAATTTCATGCTAAGCTTTCCTGCGTTTATTCCATTTAAAAATAATATTCCAGTTAAGCCATGCGGGAAAACGTTCATTAGCTGACAAATAAACGCCGTAAAGGCTTACGGCAAAGAAAATCCAAACAGGAAGCCAAATTGTCAAATAAGGGTTCATGCCGCTGTATTCCGCTAAATTCATACCGAGAGAGATAAGAACGTAATACGTAAAGAAAATGACAAGAGCGAAAATCAATCCCGATTGCCGATGAATGCCTTGGAAAGAAGAAGCGATGGGAACGGCAAAAATAGTCAGGACCAAACAGGAAAAAGGAAAAAGCCAGCGCTTATGCATTTCAACTTCAATCTTATTCGCAAGCCATGGAATCCGCTGCCTGGTCTTATTGATATCAACAGCCGACAAATCATTCCAGCTCATCTCATTCGGCTCTATCGCCCCTAAATCAAATCCTTTAAATAACGCCCCCAATGAAAAACGGATGATATATTCATCAAAATCAAGCTTGATGATTTTATGGTCGCTTTCGGAATAAATGACCCCCTTTTTCAAGAGCATCACAATATCGCTTTTCAAATAATCAACAGTCAAATTGCCGTAAGGAGCCAAAATCGTTAATGTCGTGTCTTCATTGCTCGTATCTTCAACCATGACTTCAGCCAGAGAACCGTTTTGCACATCGACTTTTTTCGCAAAAAATACAAGATTGGGAATATCCTTATTGAAAACTCCGGGCTGCAATGCGATATTGACTCTGTTTTGGGCGATGTCCAAAATATGGGAACGAAAATTGTTCGCTCCAATCGCAATCAAGGAAAAAGAGACCCAAAAACACAACAACGTCGCCAACACTCCGAAAAAAAGAGGTGCTCCGGACATTTGATACAAACTGATACCGCCTGCTTTCAATGCGATCAGTTCCTTATCCGCCCCCATGCGCAGAAAAGTCAAAAATACCGCCAACATAGCCGAAACAGGCATCATAATCAGCAAAAAACCGGGGCTTAAATACCAAAAAACCAGCAAGGTATCCCAAAAAGTCAAATCCAAGCCCATAAGCATATCTTTTATCTGCAAAGCTCTTCCCATAAGCACAAAAGCCATAAGCACCGTCACGCTTATGAAAAACACTTTCATACATTCAAAAAAAATACGCCGGCTGAGCAGATACATATTAAAATTCCGCACTCTCTTGAGGATTTAAAGAAATAAGATTGGTATGTTCGCTGTAATGCGCCAACTGCTTGGAAAATTCAAGCGTATCTTGGCAAAGAACAGGAAATGTCTTATAATGCATGGGAATAACGTTTTTCGCTTCCAAATAGGAACAGGCTTTTGCCGCATCAAGGCTGTCCATCGTATAATGTCCGCCAATGGGAAGCAAAGCGACATCAATGGCAAACCGCTCCGCAAGAAGCGCCATATCGCCGAATAGAGCCGTATCGCCCGCATGGTACACAGTGAAGCCGTTAGGGTCTTGAATGATATACCCGACACAGGAACCATGCCCGGCAGAATGAACGGCGTTTGTCATGGTAATGGAAAAACCTGCGAATTTCACCGTTCCGCCGATATTCATGCCGCTTCCGCCGAACATAATCTGCCGGGGGTCGACACCCAGACTCGGCAAATAGGAACATAAATCGGCAATGCCGAGAAACTTGCTCGTACCGTTCTTCATAATACCGACAGTATCGCCCAAATGGTCGCCATGGTCATGCGTGACCAAAATCAAATCAGGATTGATGAACGCTTCGGTATCGCCCGCAAAAGGATTGCCCGTAAAAAACGGATCGATTAAAATTTTCACGCCATGAGAAAACAGTTCAAAAGCGGAATGTCCAAGCCATGTTATTTTCATAAAAAAACCTTTTATTTTGAAGTAAGGGAATAAAAGCGGCGCATGGAAGAATGGCAAACGGCGACGCCGAGCGCGTCCGTCGTGTCCAAACGAAACCGCTTCACATTCACATTAAGAATTTTTCCAATCATAAAAGCCACTTGTTCTTTATCAGCCCGTCCGACCCCCACCAAAGCTTTTTTAACGGAAGTCGGAACATAATCGAAAATAGGAATATCGAAATTAGCACACGCGGCAACAGCAACGCCCCGTGCCTGTCCGAGCTTCAAAGCGGTTAAAGCGTTTTTCGCCGTAAAAACCTGTTCTATCGCCGCTTCTTCCGGCTTATAATAATCGATGATTTCCAACAATGCTTTATAAATAAAAGAAATACGGACGGCAAAATTCTCTTTTCCCTTGCTTTTCGGGCGAATGACCCCGCAGTCGATCAAGGAAAGCACACCGGACCTATCTTCAATAATTCCCCAGCCGGTAAACGAAGAACCGGGGTCAATTCCAATTATTCTCATAATAAAAAATCAGGGAAGCAAACTTCCCTGACAGATTATCCTTCAAAATCATCAGGCAAATCAAAATTGAAATAAATATTTTGCACGTCATCCAAATCTTCGAGAGCGTCATTGAAACGAATGAGCTTTTCAGCGGTTTCCTTGTCGACCGGCACATAATTT
>DONZ01000060.1 GCA_003512875.1 Desulfovibrio sp.
AAATCGGCGCGGACGTTCCGTTTTTTCTGTATGACACCCCCTGCAAAGGCGAGGGCATAGGCGAAAAATTAACCCCCATATCCTTGGATCTGACAGCATACTCCCTTTTGCTCATTTTACCCGATATCCATATTTCCACGGCTTGGGCTTTTAAAAAATTAGCCGAGCGAAAAAAAATATTGACAAGCAAAAAAGAACAAGCTAATAAATCACGTTCCAAACGTTTAGGGGCTGATTTTTTGGTCAACGACTTTGAAACCATTGTCTTTGAAGAATACGGAAAATTGGAAAAAACAAAGGAAATCCTGCTTCAGCAGAAAGCGGTTTTCGCTTCCCTGAGCGGCACGGGGTCCGCGCTTTTCGCTTTTTTTGAAGAAAAAAAACATGAGGAGCAAGCCGTGTCAACGCTCCTGCGGCAAGATTTTTTTCATGCATGGAAGTGCATACGCCGCCCATAAAGGTATTGAGAAAAATTAAATTTTTTGAAAATTTAACTTGCAATAGCAAATAAGTTTGTATATAGTTTGTTTCTGCAATTTGTTGGGATGTCGCCAAGCGGTAAGGCAGCGGGTTTTGGTTCCGCCATTCAGAGGTTCAAATCCTCTCATCCCAGCCATTTTTTTTTATTCAACACGAAAACAAGGATTTTTTCATGTACGGAGATATGAAAATTCTCACAGGTACTGCTAATCCAAAATTAGCCCAAGATATTTGCGAACATCTTGGTTGCCATTTAACAAATGTGTTAACCTCTGAATTTAGCGACGGGGAACTTCGTGTTGAAATTATCGACAGCGTGCGCGGGCAGGATGTTTTTGTCGTCCAGCCTACCTGCAGCCCAAGCAATAAAAATTTAATGCAGTTATGCCTTGTGCTTGACGCATTGAAGCGCGCCAGCGCAGGTCGCATCACCGCTGTTGTTCCTTATTTTGGCTACGCTCGCCAAGATAGGAAGGTTAGCCCCAGGGCTCCTATCAGTGCAAAGCTTGTTTCTGATTTTATCAGTGTCGCAGGCGCCCAACGCGTTGTCACCGTTGATTTGCACGCGGGACAAATTCAAGGTTTTTTCAACTGCCCTGTCGATAACCTGTACGCCGCTCCTGTTCTGCTCAACAAATTATCCCATATCAAAGGGGAATTGGTCATTGTCTCTCCTGATGCGGGCGGTGTGGAAAGAGCCAGAAGTTTTGCAAAAAAAGTAAACGCAGGTCTTGCGATTATTGATAAACGCCGTGATCGTCCGAACCAAGCGACCGCAACCCACGTTATTGGTGATGTTGAAGGAAAAATCGCTATTTTGGTCGATGATATGATTGACACCGCAGGCACAATTTGTGCAGCAGCCAATGTTTTATTGGAAAACGGTGCGACAGAAGTACATGCATGTGCAACCCACCCTGTTTTGTCTGGTCCCGCAATCGAACGTTTGAACGATTCGCCTTTCAAATCAGTGCTTGTTGCCGATACCATTCCTCTTGGCGAAAAAATAGAGAAATGTCCGAAGCTTCAAGTGGCGAGCATTGCAAGTCTTTTGGCGAAAAGTATTCGTAATATTCACGACGGTGCGTCCGTAAGTGCCTTGTTTAACTAATACTACTTATACGATATATGAAGCCTCGAACGAGGCGTAGTACACTAAGGAGATTACCATGTCAGAAATGAAAACACTTTCAGTGCAAAAACGTGATGCCCTTGGAAAAGGTCCTAACCGCCGCTTGCGTGAAGAAGCTCTTGTACCTGCTGTGTACTATGCGCCCGATGGAAAAAATATTTTGGTTCAAGTCGCACTCAATCCGCTTAACAAAATATATGAACAAGTTGGCCGTACCAATGTTTTCAATCTTGAAATCGAAGAAAACGGCACAAAAACAGCATACCCCGTTTTTGTTTGGGACGCTCAATACCACCCTGTGAAAAACACGTTTACGCACGTTGATTTTTACGGCGTCGACCTTGACAAAGAAATCCACGTGAAAGTCCGCCTGCGTTTCGTCGGAACTTCCAAAGGCGTGAAAGCCGGCGGTAAAATGGAAGTTTACCGTGAAGAAGTCACCCTTATTGCAAAACCTCAGGATATGCCAAGGATTGTTGACATTGACATTACCGATTTCGAAATCGGCACCAATCTTCGCGCTTCCGAACTCAAGCTTCCCGAAGGCGTGAGAGTTGAATATAAATCAGACTTCTCCATTCTTACCGTAATGTCAAAAGACAAAGCTAAGGACGAAGGCGACGAATAAAAACCGTCTTGTATCTTTCAATGTATTTTGAAATACGGCACATTGATATTACAAAACAAATCAATAAAAATACCCGATAATTATCCTGTAATTAGTGATAATATCGGGTATTTTCATATGGACTGCCCAGTACCACTCCTGACTTTTTATGGCGAAATGCAAATTTTAAATAACGGTATCGTATCATTCAGGTAAAAAGACAAAGCCTTTTGCAGCGGCACAGACAATTTTGAACACATCGAGCCTTCATCGGGCAAAACCGGCAGTTTGAGACCGTGCGTATCCCCAACAACCCTTTAAATTCATGCGAGCTTGCGCCTATGTTCCCCTTTTCCTCTTTCTCCAAACGCTCCGTTTTCATCCTTTGCATTCTTTTAATTTTGAGCGGTATTGCCAGTTTTTTCCTCGTCCAGCGGAAATTTCAAATAGAACACGGCAAAATGGAAATGATCATTCTCAACCAAAGCAATAAAATTACGAATGTCCTTTCCAAACTTCTCTACAAAACACAGGCTCTTGCCTCGCTTATCATTCAAAACAACGGCGAAATAGTGAATTTTGAAAAAACAGCCCTCGCCATGGTGGACGACCCCGCCATTTTGAATGTTTTGCTCGCTCCGAACGGAATTGTCAGCGATGTTTATCCCAAAGCAGGCAACGAAGCGGTGCTTGGGCTGAACTTCTTTTCCAAAGGTGCGGGCAATAAGGAAGCGATACAGGCTAAAAAAACTGGCGATATGGTTTTAGGAGGACCGTTTCCCCTTGTGCAGGGCGGCGAAGCGTTAGTCGGGCGTTTGCCCATTTATCTCAATGACGGGCATGGCAATAAAACATTTTGGGGACTGGTTTCCGTTACCTTAAAATTTCCTCAAGCCTTGGACGGTGCGGAACTCAACAGCCTGGGCGAACGCGGGCTTGCCTATGAAATTTGGAGGATGAGCCCGGATACGGGCGGCAAACAGGTTATTGCGTCAAGTCCGTTTTACAACAGCGACACCCCTTACCTTGAAAAATCGCTGCATATTTTGAATGCCCATTGGATATTCCGCATTTCTCCCATCAAGTTTTGGTATCAATACATCGAATCATGGCTCTATATCATTATCGGCATTATCGGCAGTCTGCTTATCACTGCCCTTATCCAGCATGCTCAGGACCTTGGGCATATCCGCTCGCAGCTGGAAGATATTGTGTATAAGGATTCCTTAACAGGTCTGCTCAACAGGAGGGGCTTGTTTGAAACATTGACGGCACTTATGCAAAAGGATGAACCCTTTTCCCTTTGCTACCTGGATTTGAATAAATTCAAATTCATCAATGATACCTATGGGCACAGTACCGGAGACAACGTACTGCTCTTTTTCTCCCAAGAAATACAGCGGTATCTGCGTGCCGTTCCGAATACGTTCGCACGTATCGGCGGAGATGAATTTGTCATACTTTTCCACAATGAAACAACAGAAGAGGAACTCGCAAAATTCTTTGAAAAAATTCATCATTCTTTACAATCCGCAACAATCGTAAATAATAACGATTTTCTCATTTCTTTCAGCACAGGTACAGCCTGCTATCCCCGCGACGGAAAAGACATTGATACCCTTATCAATCACGCGGATAAAAATATGTATAAGGATAAACAAAATTCCCCAAAAAAGTTTAGAGGCTCAACCAGGGAAAGTTAATTGTCTGTTTGGGGAAAAGAGAAGGCTTTTGTTTTTAAATTCTTTCCTTATATTTTTTTGATGTATTCTGACAGAGCTTTTTTAATTTTAATTATCGCTTTATCATTACCACATTTTTGTAAAACAGATTTATTTTATGAAGCACATTTTTAAGGGAGAATGAAGAGGCAAGCCCCTTTTCATTCTCCCTTATCACTTATTTCTGTGCGGCTCGTTCCAAGCCACGGTTTTTAAAAGATAATTAATACTATTGTTGGTGAAGAATTTATTCCGGAAAAAGCTGAAAGCCCACGTCCACAATCGATTGTAATGAACTTCAGTCCAAAGAAAATGCGCAATTGGGACGACGTTCAAAGCTATCAACAGCCCTATCCGCCAAAAAGCCGCCTCTTCTGTAAGAGGGGAGGTCACAGCTTAATCCTTAGTTACAGACTTTTTTCCGCGAGCTCTGCCGGCTCCTTTTTTTACCGCATGTTATTCATGAGTCTTTTGAATAATGCTTCCTGATTCAGATGATAAATGATGTCATCATCGTTTTTTCCTTTCAGAAATCGTTGGACCATGGAGCCGTACATCAAGCTTTCTTTTTCCACAACAACTTCTTCAAGGTTTGTCACAGCAACAACTTCGTCTACCGCAATAGCTATCTGTTGTATGTCTTCAAGTACGATGAGCATGGTCTGATATATATCTTTGAATATTGTCTTGGCGGAATCAAGCAAGCCGACAACAGTAACCATGTATTCATTCTCCACCTGACGAAGAATTTCCTGAATTTGTTCATTTTTTTCATCTTCAGGACAGTCTTTTTCCTGAATCTTGGCAACATCGAGAGCCGCGTAGTGCAATTTGTTGTGCGGTTCCCTGATTCTTTCCATATGGAACATTATCTTTTTGTTCGGATGATCGTATTTATCATACCATTTGCCAAAAGCGCACTGATGAGGGCATGTGGCAAGAGGAAAATGGGTATTGTTTCTGACGGATTCCTTCAGAGTATTCACCCAGTTGATATGGTCTTGTTTTCTTTGATCCAGCATTTTGATAAAATCACTGTATTCCTTTATTCTGGTCGGTAAACCAAATACGGTGCGCAAGTCCAATATGGATATCACATGATTGCGGAAATTGATGGAACCGAATATTTCATCCGGCGTATGCGGTGTCAGTGTAAATTCTTCCATTCTTTGAATAGAGATTACGCTCGCACCGTCAACCGCACAAGTCATCTTTCCTACCTTGAAGACAATGAGCGGCATGCCGGGCGTACTGCTTTTTGGGGTGATATTATTCATAATTTAGTGTCTCGATATTATTAGATGGTTTATTTTATTGTATTATATGTGTACTGTTAACAAAAAAAAACAAATCTCGCTTTACATCCATATCGGCAGTAACTGTCAGGTCTTTAGTGCAGATAATGCTAAAAATCATACTGTCCCCTACTGCTTACTCCCAAAAAACTTTTGTCTCATTTTCAGCATGATAAGAATAACATATCAATTCAAAAAAAACAACCGGTACGGATTGCTATAAAAAAAAGCGTACGGGAAAAATTTTCCCCATAAAAAAATCCTGAAAAACAATGGGGGCTTAAGTCATTATTTTTCGAGGACGAGTACTTTTTAACTTGTTCTAAGCTCTTTATGCCTTACGGCATGCCAACAACAAGTAAAAAAGCCCCCTTGAGGGAAAGGGGGCGAAATAAGCGAGTTGAGGGAAAACTCGTTGGAGTATGCAAGGAAGAATTATTCTTCGGGTTGGTAATTTTTGTGTTGTGTCACTCAGGCGAGCAATGTGCCCGCCCGGCTGACACTCACGTATTTTATTTATTATCTCTTCATGTTGATAACGGTTTCAAGCATGGTGTCAACCGTTGTGACCATTTTGCTGTTTGATTGGTAACCGCGCTGTGTTGAAATCATGTAAACCATTTCTGTGGCAAGGTCGACGTTGGATTGTTCAAGGGTGTAACTTGCTATATCGCCTAAGCCGCTGTTGCCTGCGGCACCCATTTTAGGATAGCCGGAAGCTCTTGTTTCGGAATAAAGGTTGTTGCCTTCGCGGCGCAGACCTTGGGTGTTCACAAAGTCATACATGGTGATTTGCCAAAGGGGAAGGGTTACGCCGTTTGAATAAACGCCGTTCAATATACCGTCGGAATCGACTTCCCAGCTTGTGAGGTCACCGAAACCGTAACCGTTTTGAGCGTTGGAGCTTGAGAAAGCACCGTCAAGGTTGGTGGAAGCGTAGGCTTCAATCACGGCAGGTTCTGTGAAATCAGCTAAAAGGTTGGCGTTGGCCGGATCCGCGGCGGAATACATATACAAATTCTTCGGAGA
>DONZ01000048.1 GCA_003512875.1 Desulfovibrio sp.
CCTGTTTCGCTGCCGATGAATTTAAAAATTTCACTTTTTGGCGGAACTTTAATCACATATTCATGATTAGAGGCCAATTTTCCCCCTGAAACAGCCTGCACACCGGCAAAAAGCTGAATTTTCACGTCAGCTGCCTTATCGCTCACTTTCAGCACGGGAATGGAAAAATACAAAGTCCCGTTATGAAAGTTTGTTTCCATTTTTCCAAGTGTCACCGCACCCGTGCTCACAGGAACAACATGAATTTTGGACTCCAGACTTTCCCTGTCCACTTGGTAATTGAACGATACGGAACCTGTGATCATCATGGTTTCAGCATGTTCAGGATCAAATTTAAAATCACCGACAATGCTGGGCTTGAGCGCCTGCGTTGTAAACTGAACAGGCTTTGTGATCACCGTGAGTTTCGGCAAAGACTCTTTCCCGAACCGCACGGAAAATTTTGTATCGGCTTTCCATTCCTTACTGGGATAAAACGCAAGCGAAAAATCAGACTGCCATTGCCATTTTCCTTCCATTTTCGGGGTTATTTGAATTTGACCGGTTTCAGGCAGGATATCCTGAAAACTGCGTCCGCAAATTTCAAATGCCTTATCGCCGTATTTTTCTTTACAGACTTTTTCATCAGCAGAAAAATTCAAATAAACAGGGTCCATTCCCTGCACAATACGTGTCACTTTATTTTCCGCGATTTCGTTCACAGAAGTTTGCTCCGCCAAATAGCGTATATATTCAACGGAATTTTTCGCATGAGCAGAAGAACAAAATATAAAAAATACGGCTAAGTAAAAAATTTTATTCCAAATTTTCATATGGCGAACTCCAAAATCAATTTGCTTTTTTCTTGAAACATATCCAATATCGCTATTTCTGACAAGTTAAAGCAAAGATTTTTAAATAAAAAAAATCAGCCGATTAGGCTGATTTTAAAATAATTTTTTTTTGCTATTAACAATTATTGCTGATATAATTATCGGCTTCTTCAAGGTTCGGGATATGAATTGTTTCAAAACAACTGTCCGCCCCCTCGTTCACTTTGATGATTTGCCGCATCATACGGGTTAAAATTCCCTGAGGACCGAATTCAAACCATTTCCGAACGCCATTTTCATATTGACTGCAAATGGTTTCAATCCAGTACACGGAAGAAGTCATCTGTTTTTTTATTGCAGACCGGAGCTTTTCAGCTTCTGACAACGGTTCCCCGTTGATATTGCAATAAACAGGAAATTCCGCGTCATGAAAATCAATGGAACTCAAATATTTTGAAAATTCGGCAGAAGCTTCAGCCATCAAAGGCGTATGGAAAGCGCCGCTCACAGCAAGGGGAATACATTTTCCGCCGAGCGCTTGGGCTTTTTCAACAACTTCTTCAAGCGCCTGCTTATGTCCGCTGATAGCGAATTGTCCGGGGGTATTCCTATTGGCAAGCCGCACCATTTTGCCGGAACTATCGGAAACGTCTTTGCAGAGCGTTTCAACCTGTTCCGCATTTAAACGCAAAACAGCGTACATGGAGCCGATTCCCTCGGGGTCTGCTTCAGCCATTAAACGGCCGCGCAAAGAAACAGCCTGCAAAACATCATCAAGGCTCAATACCTTTGCGGCAGCCAACGCGCTGAATTCCCCAAGGCTGTGCCCGGCTGTGCAGTTAGGCTTGATATAATCTTTCGTATAAAGCCATAAAGCCAAGTTCACAACAGTAATGGCAGGCTGCAGATTGCGGGTATTCGCCATTAAATCATTGTCATTGCTTTCCCAATAAATTTCACGCAAAGGCACACCGCTTATTTTTTCCGCCTTAATCCACAAATCCATAATATCGGAACGTTTCTCGGAAAGGCGTTTGCCCATTCCGAATTTTTGAGAACCTTGTCCCGGAAATAATATAGCAACACTCATGTTAAATCACCTATGAATAATCAACAGCACTGAATTTCATCAGCCTATTCCAATTGTGATGGGATTCAATATAACGGATAGTGCCGGTTTTAGCACGGATAACAAGCGAATGGGTGACAGCGCCGCCACCGACAAATTCAACACCGTTCAGGAATGAACCGCCGGAAATGCCCGTTGCCGCAAAAAATGCGTCGTCAGCTTTGATAAGCGATTCAATGGACAGAATTTCCCGCATATCGACACCGGCTTTCTCGATAGCTTCTTTTTCCACCAAAGACTGCGGATCAAGACGCCCTAAAAGCTGTCCGCCGACACCTTTTAATGCGCAGGCAGCAATGACGCCTTCCGGCGTTCCGCCTGTTCCCATCATGATATCGATACCGCCGCGCGGGTCGGCAACCATGAGAGCGCCTGCGACGTCACCGTCCGTATGCAGCTGTATTCTTGCGCCTGCTTCGCGGATTTCTTGAATAAGGCGTTGATGACGGGGTTTATCGAGAATAAAAACGACAAGGTCGTGGATATCTTTACCGCGCGCTTTAGCGACATTGCGCAGATTGTCTTTCACCGGAGCATCAATATCAATAACATTTCTCGCTTCAGGACCAACAGCGATTTTTTGCATATAATAACTCGAACCAGGATTATACATGGTACCGGCGGCACAAGCGCCGATTACGGAAATAGAATTGGGACGTCCTGTCGCCAAAAGGTTCGTGCCTTCGACCGGGTCGACGGCGATATCCAAACTCGCACCGTCACCGGTACCGATTTTTTCCCCGTTATAGAGCATTGGAGCATTATCTTTTTCACCTTCACCAATAATAACGGTACCATTGATATCAAGCGAATTAAAGGAAAGACGCATAGCATCAACCGCTGCACCGTCACCGCCTTCTTTATTTCCCAAGCCGAGCCAACGCGCCGCGGATAAAGCTGCAGATTCAGTAACACGCACAAGATCAAAAGCTAAATTTTTTTCAGGAGCTTGCATAATAAACCTTCCCTCATAATATTTTTTCCGTTTGTCTTATAACAAGTTTTGAAATAATCAGCAAGAATTAAGCTTACTTTTTTTTCATATCTGCTATCTCTGCGAATTTCAAATAATTTTATAAAAAGAAACCGCTGTCCGTGGGTGTTAAATCCCAGCACACTTTACCATTCGTTTTCTTTTGCTTACGGATAAGAACATATAAGGCTCCGGTGCCTCCGTCTTCCTGCTTGGCTGTGCAAAAAGCGATAACCACACGTCTGAATGGGTCTTTTGTAAACCATTCCTGCACCTTATTGCGCAGTATGGGCATACCGTTCACAGAATTTTTTCCCTTGCCCGTAACCACTAAAACCGTACGCAAACCTCTTTGGTACGAATTTCTGAAAAATGCGACCAAATTATAGTAAGCCTGCTCGACATTGAGCCCGTGCAAATCAATATGGGCTTCGGGGCTGTATTGGCGGCTTTGCAATTTTCCCACAGTCATTAAATCCATGCCCAAAATATGCCCCTCAACATAATCTTCCGTAGCGTTAAGGGCAAATTCCAATTTACCGTCCATAAAATCCTGCAAGGGATTTGTTGCCGGAGGCGGGATCACATTCAGCTCTTTCGGGCAGGGAACAACAGCCCTGCCTTTTCCGTCCAAGCTTTTCACATCCTGCATCGCCTTATAAAAATCGTCCGTATCTTCTTGATTTTCATCATGTTTTGTATCAACAACGATTTTCTTTTTGGTCCCTTCCTGTTTTTCAGGCTGACGGGCGGAAACACGTTCTTTTTTCCGCATGTTTGTTTTCTCTAAAAGTTCCGCCATGGTGCAAGAATTTTCGGAAAAACCGGCATGCACTTTCTTATCAAAACCAAGCGCACTCACTTCCCCTATACTGGCTAAGAACAAACGCTCATCGTTATCAAAAGAAATATCGGACGGTTTATGCTTTTCCGCCGGAACAGATACGCGCCTTGCTTTTTCAGGTGCGTTTTTATCAGGAAACTGCATAGCCGCAAGTTTTGCAAAAGGATTATTGGATTTTTCGTCATTTTTACTCATAGTACCGCCATATTCCGCTTATTTCAAAATTACAGCGGGGACATTTTCCCCTAAAATCATCTAAAATTTTCACTGAATATCCCTTTCGTTCAATAAGGGTTGTTTGGCATTTCGGACAAACAGTGTTATTTTCTTTTGGCACATTTCCATAATAAATATGGTGAAGCCCCGCTTCTTTTCCTATTTCATAGGCTTTATCAAGAGTATGAACCGGAGTTGCCGCTTTATTCCGCATATTATGGCTCGGATGAAACGCGCTGATATGCCATACCGTGTCTTTTCCCAATTCTTCCGCAATAAATTGAGCAAGCCGCGTCAATTCTTCCGTACCGTCGTTCAATTCAGGAATAAGAAGCGTCGTCACCTCAAGGTGCAGACCGGCTTCTTTCACTCTCACGCAGGAATCAAGAACAGGACGGAGCCTTGCTCCGCAAAAATCTTGATATGTTTTTTCGGAAAATGCTTTAATATCGATATTAAAAGCGTGAATACACTGTTTTAATACCTGAAAAGCCTGTTTTGAAAAATATCCGTTGGAAACAAAAATATTTGCCTTGTTTTCTTTTACCGCACATTCGGCAAGAGAAAGTGCCTGTTCAAAAAAAATTGTCGGCTCATTATAGGTATAGGCAAGCGTTTCAACATTATGCTCACAAGCAATACGGATAAGTTCTTCAGGTTCATAGGCTTGCCCGAAACAAGCGTTCATTGTCTGAAAATCATGATCGGGAAAAGTTACAAATTGAACAGCTGTCACCAAAGAATGGTTTTGACACCAAGCGCATTGAAAATTACAGCCGACAGTTCCCACCGAAAGAGCTTTTGCTTTGGGCTTAAAATGATAAAGGGGCTTTTTCTCTATGGGATCGATATTGACAGCGGCTAACCGCTTACCCACAAGGGAAAAAACTTCGCCGTCCTTGTAGAAGCGGACATTGCACCTGCCGGCAGGCTCATCTTCCGATAAACGGCAAAAATGTGAGCAAAGCTTACACACGCAATACGTATCAAACTTTTCCCACATTTTTGCCTCATCAGTATTTTTTAATTATTTTCCAGCCGTCAGCGTTTCCGCTAAAATTTCAAGGCTGTGCCTTACCTTTATGTCTGTTTGGTTTCTTCCCAGCATATCGGCGATTTGCATCATGCAGGCGGGACAAGCCGTAACAACTTCTTCCGCGCCGCTGTCCACAATATTTTTCCATTTTCGCGTGCCGATTTTCAAAGAAAGTTCCGGTTGGGTCAAGGTGAAGCTTCCCCCGCAGCCGCAGCATTTGTCAGCTTCCGCCATTTCTTTTAACACATAATTTTCATTCAGTTTCAAAAGTTCACGCACTTCTTTGGAAATTCCCAAGGATTTCTTCAAGTGGCAAGATTCATGATAAGTAATCACAGCCGCATTTTCTTTCGGTGTGGTCTTGCTTGTGTCAATTTTTAAAACATTGTACAGAAAATCATGCATATCAATAGCCTTTGCGCTGATTTTTTGCAAAACGTCCCTTTCTTTCAGGCTATAATTTCCGGATAGTTGCAGCCACCATTTATGCAGCGTTTCCGTGCAGGAAGGACAGGCGCTGACAATATAATCAACCCCGTAATCAAGCCCTATGCGTTCAAAAACTCCGATATTGTTTTTAACCAAGGCGTCAAAACCGTTCTTATCACCGGAAGCCAAGGCGGGAAGCCCGCAGCAGGAAAAATCATCAGGCATAATTACCCCGACATCGTAATGAAACAATAAGGACAGCACGGCATCGCCGATTTGCGTATATACCTTGTCACTCATACAGCCGGGATAAAAAATGACATTGTATTTCTTGGACTTGTCCCCGACAAGAACTCCGTATTTTTCACTCAGCTGCTTTTTAGGCAAAGTGGGAATATGGCGTGCGCCAAGAAACGGTTTGAGCAAAGGGGCTGTTGCGGTATTCTGCTTGTTTTTTTGTCTGCGCAAAATAAGCCCTTGGAAAAGGGAGCCCGTGCGGATAGCATTTTTAAAAAGTTTCGGGTGGGTAAGCAATGATTGAAAAATAAATTTCTTGATAGGAGAAAGTTTTAAATACTGCGTTAACGCAATTCTTCCTTCAACGAAAATTTCCAGCGTTTTAACACCGGTAGAACAATTATGTTCACACGCACCGCACAACAGGCAGCGAGTCAAACGCTCTTCGACAGCTTTAGGGTCTTTGATAAGTTCGTAAGCCAAATTCTGCAAAAGAACGATTTTGCCTCTTGCAACGTCAGCTTCCCTGCAAGTCTGTGAAAAAACGGGACAAACTGCTTGACAATTTCCACATCGCATACAAGATGCCAAAAGGTCGTCAATCTTCAAAAGAGATTGTCTTAACTGCTCCATATCATTCATATTAAACGCCCACTAATTTTTGTGTATTAAAAAGTCCTTTAGGGTCGATAGCTCTTCTCAGCCTGCGTGAGAACATGATAGTGCCGCGGGAAGTTTCTTTTTCAAGCCATTTCGCCTTTGCGGTGCCGATGCCATGCTCGCCGGAAAGCGTTCCGCCAAGTTCCAAAGCGACATTGAAAATTTCATCGACAGCAGCTTCCACACGCACAAATTCTTCATGGTCACGCCTATCGCACAAAATGGTCGGGTGCAAGTTGCCGTCGCCGGCATGCCCGAATGTTCCCATCTGCACATTGTATTTTTTAGCGATTTCATTCAAAGCTTTCACCATGGCGGGAATTTTTGAACGGGGAACGGTTGCGTCTTCCAAAACAGTGGTAGGACGAAGACGGGCGAGAGCCGGAAGGGCATTTCTTCTGCCAAGCCAAATCTTATTCTTTTCTTCTTCGTTTTGGGCGATATGAATAGCTGTCGCGCCGCATTCCTTTAAAACTCTCTCGACGATTTCCGTTTCATCGGCAACTTGCCCCGGGTGCCCGTCCACTTCGATAAGCAAAAGCGCATCGGCATCTTTCGGCAAACCGATTTTCTTATCTTCTTCAACATAATTTATAGTCGCATGGTCCAAAAATTCCAAAGTACAAGGCACGACGTGGGCGGCGATGATACCCGCAACCGCTTCCGAAGCTTTTTGCACATCGTCAAAAATAGCCATCATGGCTTTTGACGCCTTAGGAGGCGGAACAAGTTTTAAAATAGCTTTGCTGATAAGACCGAGCGTTCCCTCGGAACCGATCATCATACCCGCAAGATTATATCCGGTAACGCATTTTACCGTGCGGGAACCGGTTTTTACCAGCTGCCCCTCGAAATCATAAAATTCCAAGCCCATGACATAATCTTTGGTTACGCCATATTTCAAACCGCGCAAACCGCCTGCGTTTTCGGCAATATTGCCGCCGATGGTCGAAATGCTTTGCGAACCCGGATCAGGAGGATAAAAAAGCCCTTTTGTCCGAACCTGATTTGCAAATTGCTCCGTAACAACTCCGGGTTCGACAACCGCGTACAAATCTTCTTCATTGATTTCCAAAATTTTATTGAGTTTTCCGGTCGCGATAACAACGCTGTCCTTATCGTCGGGAATGGTTCCGCCGGAAAGATTGGAACCTGAACCGCGAACAGTGATGTGCAATCCTTCATCATAACATTTTTTGACAATAATTCCAAGCTGTTCTGTTTTGGTCGGAAACAAAACCAAAGCCGGCACGCAAGACTCAAGCACAGCCGCATCAAAAGAATAGCTATGCCTGTCTATTTCTTCTGATAAAACATTTTCCTTTCCCAAAAGAGCTTCAAACTCCGCAATTAACGCTTTTGAAATCATAATTCACCTATTTCCTCGTTAAAGTTACTTGCATGTTTTTTAAAATACCACCGCTTCATTCGGCTTGCAACAAAAAAACTAAAATTAATGAAACCACCCTTTTACCGCATAATAGACAATCATGCCAAGACCGATGAAAAGCATGATACCCAAACAGATAGGATAAGCGTATTCATAACCGTATTCCGGCATATGCTCGAAATTCATGCCGTATAGACTGGAAATGAATGTCAGCGGCAAAAAAATCGAAGACAAAACCGTTAAAATACGCAGGCGTTTATCGGACAATTCCCGAAAATGGGAATCTATCCTATGGAGCTGATCTTCCAGATGCTTATCCAACTTATGCATGCTTTGCTCGACATGGGCGAGCGTATCCAAAATATCATTAAGCAATTTTTTAGTATGCGCAGGAAAAAACGATACGGAAATAACGGTTCTCAGCAAGGTGCAGGCAAATAAAAACTCTTCGCACTGCCCGGTGATATTCATTAAACGACCCTTTATCTTAACAACGTTGTCATTGTCCTGATCATCGGGAATGCTTTCCAACGACTTGATAAAACTGTTGATAATGCTTCTTGCTTCAAGATAATTATTAATAAAGTGTTCTTCCATGCCCTCAAGAAGATACATCAATAAAAAAATGCCTTCCTCACCTTCGAGCTTCACGCCCGCCTGCAGCTGCTGATAAGCTTTATCCAGCGTTTCGCTTTCGTTCTTTGTTATTGTAAGAACAATATTTCCTAATAAAACCAAATGGATAAAATAGGTTGTCTCCTCCCAGCGGTTAGAAGTCGGAATACGCAGATACAAGCCTGCCGACTGCACAACTTCAACCTTCGGAAACGCTTTTTTATCGGTAAAAAAACGTTGTTCAAATTCGGAAAGAGGGAGTGCCGCCAACAATTCTCCCCATTCGTCATCCGTTGAAATTTCATAATTCACCCAATACAAATTTTGCGATTGCTCAACAAAAAGTTCTTCCAAAACAACTTCCTGTCCTGTTTCTTTGCAAATATTGTTATGGATGAAAACGACTTTTTTATCCATTCCGCGACCTATTCTTTTTTCAATATTTCCACGGTTAAATTATGGTTTGTGAAGACACAGATGTCACCGGCGATTTCCATTGATTCCCTTGCGATTTCTTCCGCATCCAAATTGCTGTGTTTTAAAAGCGCTTTTGCGGCGGAAAGGGCGAAACTTCCGCCTGATCCGATAGCTGCAACCCCTGAATCCGGTTCTATGACATCGCCGGTTCCCGTTAAAATCAAAATATGTTCCAAATCAGCAACAAGAAGCATGGCTTCCAATTTGCGTAAGTATTTATCATTCCGCCAATCTTTCGCAAGCTCGACAGCGGCTCTGGCCAAATTTCCGCCGCTTTCCTCAAGTTTCGCTTCAAAACGTTCAAAAAGGGTGAAGGCATCGGCAGTCGCCCCTGCAAAACCTCCGATAACTTTTCCCTTATAAAGGCGGCGGACTTTTTTCGCCGTATGTTTCATCACCATGGATTGCCCCATGGTAACCTGTCCGTCTCCGGCTATGACGACTTTATCGTCTTTTCTGACTGCAAGTATCGTAGTGCCGCGTATTTCCATGCTCATACCCTTATTTCCAATATTTTTTACGTTCCGCCATAATGGACTGAACGTTTTTCAAACTCGCTTTTTGCGTATCCGTTTGAGCGAGTTCCCCTGCTCTTTTGAGCCAAGAATTTGCCCTTGCTTCGTCATTTCTGTAAATTTCAGCCAGCGCCAACTGCAAATAGCCTTCAAATTCCTTGCCTTGACGCCCTAAAACACGTCCGTAAAAATTTAAAACCTCACCGTCTTCAGGAGCATACCGCAAAACTTTTTCATACTCTTTTTGGGCTTCAAGAACATGATTTTCGTTGTCCAGCAAACGGGCGTAAAAAAATACCGCCATATAATCCTTAGGATTTACGGAAAGGGCTTTTTCCAAATATTTCTTTGCCTGCGCAAACTTTCCCACATCAAAATAAAAACGTCCCAGTTCCCTGTTCATAAGGGAATCGGAAGGAGCGGCTTGCACGGCTTTTTGCAAAAATTCTTCCGCCTGTCTGATTTGATTGCGTTTATGGGCGACTATTCCCAAGCCCATATAATCATAAGCGCTTTTTTTCGCTGAAAAATAATTTTCCGCAAAACGAAGATCCGCATAATAGGCGACGGTCAATGCTTTCGCCCGCAAAAACCTGCTGTTGTCAATCTTTTTATTCGTTTTTTTCAAGCCGCGGACAAAGGAATTTACCGCTGCAATACGGGCATTGATATTGGGGTGTGTGGATAAATACGTCGGAAAATCGGAACTCGCGCCTAAACTTTTATTTTGCAGGACCTGAAAGGCTTTCGCCATTCCCCGCGGGTCGTATCCCGCCCTCATCATATATTGCAAACCGAACTTGTCCGCATCACTTTCATCCTGCCGTCCATAGCTGAGCATCG
>DONZ01000029.1 GCA_003512875.1 Desulfovibrio sp.
GCCGATTTATTATGTGAACGCCCGTCCCCATTTGGGGCATGCCTATACGACGATTGTCGCCGATACCCTGAAACGTTTCTATGCTCTTTTGGGGTATGATGCCCGCATGCTCACGGGCACGGATGAACACGGCGACAAGATTGTGAAAGCCGCGACAAAAGAAAATAAGACCCCGAAAGAATTTGTCGACGGTATTTCCAATGAATTCGCCGCCCTTTGGAATGATTTGAAAATAGATTATGACAAATTCATCAGAACGACTGATGAAAAGCATAAGAAGTCGGTGCAAACGCTTTTGCAGAGAATTTACGATAAAGGCGATATCTATTACGGTGAATACGGCGGACATTATTGTTTTGGCTGTGAACGTTTCTATACCGAAAAAGAGTTGGAGGACGGACTTTGCCCGCAGCATAAAACAAAGCCGGAATACATCAGCGAAAAGAATTATTTTTTTAAGATGTCCAAGTATCAGGAATGGCTGAAACAATATATTCTTGATAATCCGGATTTCATACGTCCCGAACGGTACAGGAATGAAGTGCTCGCCATGCTTGAAGGTAATGTGCTTGAGGATTTGTGTATTTCCCGTCCGAAATCACGTCTTGAATGGGGAATCGAACTGCCGTTTGATAACAATTACGTTTGTTATGTGTGGTTCGACGCTTTGGCAAATTATATTTCCGCCCTTGGCTGGGGAAATAGCGGCGATTTGTCGGATTTTGACAAGTATTGGCCTGCCGAGCATTTGGTTGCCAAGGATATTTTGAAACCCCACGGCATTTTTTGGCCTACCATGCTGAAAGCCGCTGATTTGCCTGTTTATAGGCATTTGAATGTGCACGGATATTGGCTTGTCAAAGATACTAAGATGTCGAAATCACTCGGAAATGTGGTTGACCCCCGTTTTGCTTCCGAGCATTTTGGTTTAGATGCGTTTCGTTATTTTTTATTGCGTGATATGCATTTCGGTTCTGACGCCTCCTATTCGGAAGAAGCCCTCATTTCACGGATAAATTCCGACTTGGCTAATGATTTGGGAAACTTGTTCAGTCGGGTGCTTTCCATGAACGGAAAATATTTTGCAAAAGAAATTCCTGCTGTCGGAGAGATTTTGCCGGATGACGAGCAAATTTTTGCCAGTGTGGAAAATGCCGCACGGAATTATATCCAGCTTTTTAAGGAAGTTCGCTTTTCTCAAGCTTTGGAAGGGCTTTGGGAGCCTATCCGTTTAATGAACAAATACGTGGACAGCCAAGCTCCGTGGACTTTGTACAAAGAAAATAAGCTTGAACGCTTGGCAACGGTTTTGCGCGTGCTTTTGGAAAACATGTATAAGATTGCCGTGCTTCTTTATCCCGTTATGCCTGAAAGCAGCAAAAAAATGCAGGTCCAGCTCGGTAAGGAATTCAGGATGCATGCAAAACTTATTGACGATTTGCTTTCCTGCAAAATTCATTTGCGGACCGGCGGCATGATTTCCGAAACTTCAAATTTATTTCCCCGTTTCGAGAAACCGGCGGAAAACAAAGAAAAGACTGAGAAAAAACAAAGTTCAAATAAAGGCGCAAAACAAAATAATACTAAATCAAATGAAGAAAAAACCGATAATTCTTGTATCGAATTTGCGGATTTTCAAAAATTGGATTTGCGCGTGGGAACAATTATCGTCGCGGAACAACATCCCGATGCGGATAAATTGCTTCGTTTCGATGTTGATTTGGGCGAAGAAAAACCGCGTCAGATTATTTCCGGAATTGCGGAGTTTTTCAACCCTGTCGAATTGGTAGGAAAAAAAGTCGTGGTGGTGGCCAATCTGCCTCCGCGGAAACTCCGCGGTCTGGTGTCGCATGGTATGATTTTGACGGCTGAAAAAGATGAGCATTTGAGTTTATTGACTTCTGTCGCTCCCAACGGCTCGAAAATTTCATAATGTATTTTTATTGACAAGAAAAAAAGATACGTATAGTTATTTTATTGATTTTATAAATGAAGTGGGATTTTTTATATGGCTAAAGTTTTAGATATGCTGCTCGGTTGTTTTTCAAATGATTTGGCGATTGACCTTGGAACAGCGAATACCTGCGTTTACGTGAAAGGGCACGGTATTGTGCTGAGCGAACCTTCTGTCGTTGCCGTCAAACGTGATAGAAAAGGAAACAGCCAAGTTATTGCTGTCGGCACTGACGCAAAAAGCATGCTTGGCAAAGCTCCTAAAAATATTGAGCCGATCCGTCCTATGAAAGACGGCGTTATCGCCGATTTTGAGGTTACGGAGGCTATGCTCCGGCATTTTATTGCAAAAGTTCATAATCAACGCCGTTTAGTCCGCCCCCGCATTATGATTTGCGTTCCGACCGGCATTACGCAGGTTGAAAAAAGGGCAGTGAAAGAATCAGCACTGAGCGCGGGCGCAAGGGAAGTGTATTTGATTGAAGAACCGATGGCGGCAAGTATCGGAGCGAAACTGCCTATTCAGGAGCCGACTTCCAACATGGTTGTCGATATTGGCGGCGGTACGACGGAAGTCGCCGTTATTGCGCTTTCCGGCATTGTTTACGCCCGTTCCATACGTGTCGGCGGCGACAAGATGGACGAGGCGATAGCCGCGTATATCCGCCGTAAATACAATATGCTGATCGGTGAAATTTCTGCGGAACAGATAAAAAAGAAAATCGGTTCGGCGTTTCCCATGGAACCGGAACAGCAGCTTGAAGTGAAAGGCCGTGATTTCGTAACGGGTATTCCGCATACTATCATTGTCACCAGTGAAGAAATCCGTGTTGCGATTTCTGAGCAAGTGGAAGCTATTGTGCAGGCTGTGCGCGTCGCTTTGGAGCAGACCCCCGCTGAACTTGCCGCGGATATCGTGGACAGAGGCATTGCCCTTACCGGCGGCGGAGCGCTGCTCAGGGGGCTTGACGAACGTTTGCGCCAAGAAACGAACTTGCCTATTTTTGTTGTGGATGACCCGCTTGCGGCAGTTGTAATGGGAACAGGCATCGCTCTCGATAATTTGGATTTGCTGCGCGAAGTTTGCATTGACTAAGCAGGATTTCATAGTGCATAATTCGGATTAGAGCTTTCTAATCCGATTTTATTTTTTAGGACAGGCATGAATGCAAGACGCTTGATTGTTGTTTCCGTGTTACTTTTTCTGTTTTTTTTGGGAATATACACATGGAATGAACGGACAAACAAACTTGACGCCATCAGTACCAATGTCGGTATTGAGGTTGTCGGTTTTTTTGTGCGTTCCGTTGTTTATGTGCAGACAACAATTTCCGATTTTTGGAATAATTATGTCAGTCTTGTCGGTGTCAATGAAGAAAATAAAGAGCTGAAAGAAGAACTTTTTCAAATAAAACGGGAACTGAGTTTCGCCAAAGAAGAAAAAGCGGAACTGGACCGTTTGAGGAAACTTCTTTCCATAGAATATGTTTCCGATTGGAAAACAGTCGGGGTCAGAATTTTAGCATGGCGGCTCGGAGCAAATGATTTTTTCGACAGCTTTGTGCTTTCCAAAGGATTTTTCAGCGGTTCAAAAGTCGGAACCCCTATCATAAATGCTGACGGGTTGGTCGGACGCGTGCTCAAAGCCGGACCGTATACTTCCATTGCGTTATTATTAACCGATTCCGGAAGCAGTGTTTCCGTCATCACCGAAAAGGGCAGAGTTTCCGGAATTGTGCAGGGCAACGGGCACAATCAGTATCTTTCCATGCGCTTTGTCAAGCAGAATGAAGAAGTCAAAATCGGTGAGCTTGTTATCACCAGCGGCTTGGATTTGAGTTTTCCAAAGGGAATACCGGTGGGGGAAGTCGTCAGTGTTGAATTGAGCGCAAACTCCATGCTTGATATAAAAGTGAAACCCCTTGTTGTTTTTGACAAACTTGAGGAAGTTCTTCTTTTGCAAAATCCTTTCGAGCATATTTTGCCGGAGGGCAGTCCCGTTTATTCCCCAAGACCGAATAATTTATTTTCGCCTATGCAGTCTCCTTTGCTGGTCCGTGCGGAGGAAAACGAGAATTTTGAGAAAGCCTTTGACGAACAAGCCAATAAAAGCGCCAATGGGGCAAATTAGCCATGAAAGTGCTTAATGTGTTTTGGTGGCTCGCGTATGTTTGCATAGCGATTTTTTTACAGCTTTTCATTTCTGGAGTGGATTTTTTTCTTCCCGGGATAATTGTCGCTTTGCAGGAAAAGAAAATAACCCAGTTCGGCGTTGTTTTTCTTTTGTTTGTCCTTATCCAAGAGGGGATCGGCACAATGCCTTTCGGAAATGTCTTTTTATGGTATTCCCTTGCAATCATTTTCTTTTATTCGTGGCGCTGGTTTTTTGAAATAGAGAGTTTCACGTTTATTTTGCTTTTAAGCGCGGCTCTTGCCGTTTCCCATTATTTCATTATCAGCGTGCTTGCTGAAATTCAGGATATTTATATCAATTACAAATCATTGCAGGATGAAAGCGTGTATCAGATGTTTTTAACGCCGATCATGTGGCATACGGCAAATTACCTGAGAAGAGGTTTTCGTTATGTCCCACAAGATTGAAGCCAAAAACTATGAACCGCCGCGTATGGGGCTGTTTTTGCTGCAATTTTTAATTGCGTTGCTTTTTGTTGTTTTTTGTGCGCGCTATTGGTATTTGCAAATTCACAGAGGCGAGGAATTTGCCCGTTTAGCCCTTGAAAACAGAACGAAAATCGCTCGTGTTGATGCTGCCCGCGGTGAAATTTTCGATAAAAACGGTATTCCGCTGGCGGAAAATTATATCACGTTCGCTATTGCGATTATTCGTGAAGATACGCCCGATGTGGACGCCGCTCTCGCCCAAATCAGCGAATGGACCAATACTTCCTATGAAGAATTGGTGCAGCATTATACTGAAAGCAGGTATCTTTCCCGTTCTTTCGACCCTATCATCGTTGTTTCCGATTTGCCTTTTGAAATGATTGCGCCAATTCAGTCGCAATTACATTTATGGCAGGGAGTGCATATTGTTCCGAAGGCGCGCAGGCATTATCCGCAGAAAAATACTGTCGCCCATATCATGGGCTATGTGGCAGAGGCGACGCAGGAAGAATTGAAAAAAGATGAAGCCTTGAGCTTAGGGGATATTGTGGGGAGGCAAGGGCTTGAGCTTGTGCTTGAGGATAAGCTGCGCGGAAAAAAAGGCATAGCCGCCATGGAAGTTGATGTTTTCGGGCGTTCTTTGCAAAGAAAGGAGCTCAACACCTCTTACTCCGGGCAGAATATCTATTTGTCGATTGATATTGAACTGCAAAAGCAGATTGAACACATCATGCAGAACAATGCGGGCTCTGTCATTGTCATGAACCCGGATACGGGAGCGCTTGAAGCTCTTGTGACGCTGCCGTCTTATGACAATAATCTTTTTGTAACCGGCTTTTCAAAAAAAGAATGGGATGCCGTAAGAAACCACCCCCGCTTTCCTTTGCAAAACAGAACCATTCAAAGTGTTTTTCCGCCTGCTTCCGTGTGGAAACTGCTTATGGCGGCAGCGTTGCTTGAACGGGGAGTCAATCCGAAAGATACTGTTTTTTGCAGCGGTGTCTTCCGGCTGGGAAATTCGCAGTTTCGCTGCTGGAGCAAATACGGGCACGGATATGTTGATTTGAAACATTCCATCATGTATTCATGCGATGTGTATTATTACGAAAAAGCTTTGGAACTGGGTATTGATTATATTGCCGATTTTGCTAAAAAATGCGGTTTCGGCAGGCGAACGGGGATTGAACTGCCCCACGAAGCCCGCGGCGTTATGCCCGACAGGGAGTGGAAAATAAAAACGTTTAATGAGCGGTGGCAAAACGGCGATACCGTGAACCTTTCCATCGGACAGGGATATATGCTTGTGACGCCGGTACAGCTTGCCGTATACATCAGTTCTTTGCTGAACGGAGGAAAATTGCTGAAACCCCAGCTCATTAAAGGCGCTGAACCTGAAATCGTCGGATATACGCCTATTTCGCAAGAACATTGCAAAATGATTGTCGATTATATGTTTGCGACAGCAAACGAGCCCCGGGGCACCGCACGGATAATAAAAACGGAAGGTGTCATCACCGGCGGGAAAACGGGAACCGCGCAAGTTGTGAAAGTTAAAATGCAGGGTGACAGAAGAAAGAAAAATTATGAGATGGATTTCAAAGAACGCGACCATGCGTGGCTCGGTGCGTTTGCGGAAAAAGACGGCCGCCGTTATGTGATCATCACCATGCTTGAACACGGAGGAGGCGGTTCTTCCGCCGCAGGTCCTGTGACAAGGGATATTATTAAACTTTTGTTCCCGGCGGAGAAAAAGCAATGAAAATTTTTAATATTCCCAATAAAAAAATGTTCTTGGATATGAATTGGGCTTTATTCATCACCACGATCATTCTTTTTTGTGTCGGTTTTGTCAATTTGTATTCTGCAAGCAGCATTCGTTTTGAAGACGGTATTGTCCATACTCCTTTTTATGAAAAACAGCTTGTCTGGGGAGGCGTGGGTTTTGTTGTTCTTTTCGCTGTTACGCTTATCAATTATAAGCTTTTGGAACGGTTTTCTTTTGCTTTTTATATTTTTGTCGTGTTTTTGCTTGTGCTTGTCCTTGTTGTGGGTAAAACTGTTTACGGGGCGCAGCGCTGGCTTGATTTGGGCTTTTTTAGCGTACAGCCAAGTGAATTTGCAAAATTTTCCGTTTTGTTGATGGGGGCGAAATACTTGTCAAAGGACGGCGACACCTTGGGGTGGATGCGCCTGTTCAAATTGCTTTTTATCGGCTTGCTGCCTTTCGCCCTTATTGCAAAACAGCCTGATCTCGGCTCTGCCCTGACCATATTGTTTCTTATAGGGGGTATGGCGCTTTTTCATGGAATAAAATGGAAAGTTTTGCGCATTTGTTTGGTGGTCATTCCCTTGCTCATGCCTTTAAGCTGGTTTGTTTTGCATGATTATCAGCAGGAACGGATAAAAACGTTTTTGGACCCTACCCGTGATCCGAGAGGAGCCGGTTATCACATCATCCAGTCGCAGATCGCTATCGGTTCCGGCGAACTTACGGGAAAAGGCTTTCAGGAAGGCACGCAAAGTCAATTGCGCTTTTTACCCGAAAAGCATACGGACTTCGCCGTTGCTGTTTTGGGTGAGGAATGGGGCTTTGTGGGCAGTGTGGGCGTAGTGGTAATTTTTTGCTTTTTTTTATTTTTTATTTATAGTACAATATGCGAAGCAAAGGACAGGTTCAGCAGTACGCTTTGCGCCGGCATTTTCTTTTACTTTTTTTGGCAGGTAATGGTCAATACCGGTATGGTGGTTGGAATTATGCCTGTTGTGGGCATTCCGCTGCCGTTCATCAGCTATGGGGGGACCGCCATGGTTGTCAATTGTATTTTTATTGGCATTGTCCTTAGTGTGTCAATTAATAGATTCGTTTTTAAAGCTTAGAGGAGAAATGGTAATGGCTAAAGACGATATTAATGCGTTCATGGGTGCGGGAACATTTTTTACCGGTAAATTGAATTTTCAAGGCATTGTCCGTATCGACGGTGAATTTTTGGGTGAAATCGAATCCGACGGCGTGCTTTTGGTCGGAAAAGATTCCAAAATCGAAGGCACTATCAATGTCGGCGAAATGAGTCTTTCCGGTAATTTCGCCGGCGATGTCATTGCCAAAAGAAATGTGACCATTCACAGGGACGGTATTTTAAAAGGTAAAATTAAAACCCCGGCTCTTATTGTGGAAGACGGCGCTGTTTTGGACGGCACTATTCAAATGACGAAAAGTGCGGCGGAAGATCAAGAAATTCTTTAGTTCCGTGATTAAATGAACTTTATTTATTTGTATTGACACGCAATTGAAAAAAGTATACTCTTTGCATAGAAAACAACTATGGCTTAAGAAAAAGGATCGTATATGAATATAAGTCTTGATGTCACGCTTTTCATACAGCTTATTAACTTCTTTATTTCATTGCTTATTATTAATTACCTTATTATTAAGCCTATCCGTTCCAATATGGCGCGGCGCAAAGCCATTATCGACGCCGATAACAAGGATACGGAAAACTTCATGCAGTCAATGGGTATCCATAATCTTCAATACGAAGAACGTATCAGTTCCGTCCGCGCTCAAATCGCGAAAGAACGTGATGAATACAAAAAAAACGCCGAAGAGTTCGCCCGCGGCGTTCTTGGCAAGGCAACTGATGAAGCCCGCGCTATCCGTCAGGAATCAACACAAAAAATTCAAAACGAAAGTTCCGAAGCTTTGCAGGCTTTGCAGGCGGATGTTTCTTCTTATTCAAAAGAAGCATTGGCAAAAATTTTAGCATAATCACTTTTTAGGAGTGTTACGTGAAATATCTTAGTTCCTTTGCATTTGCTGTTTTATTTTGTGCTGTTGCTGATTTTGCCTATGCATCTGACGGACACGAACTTCCTTGGGGCAACTTTGCATTAAGAATGCTGAACGTTGCGATATTTCTTGGTATTTTATGGTACGCAGGCGGAAAATTGGTGAAAACTTTTCTTGCGAACCATCAGGCGCAGGTAAAGGAAGAGTTGGAATCCGCCAAAGCGTTAAGACAAAAAGCCGAGCATAATTTATCCATTGCCGAAGACAAGCTCCGTTCAGTCGAAAACGAATGCGCCAAACTTTTTGAAGACGGTAAAAAACAGGCTGAAGCAATCAAATCTGCCATTATTTCCGATGCGGAAAAGCAAGCCGAACGCATCATCGAACAGGCGAAGCTTGCCGCCGAACAAGATGTTCACAATGAAGTGCAAAAAATCAAAGCCCAAATGGCAGAGGAAATTGTCGCTCAAATGGAAAAAGAAATTGTGTCACGCTTGGATAAAGACGGTCACAATGCTTTAATAGAAAAATCCTTATCAAAGGTAGTGTTCTCATGATTGGTAATGCAGTATCAAGGCGTTATGCAAGTGCGTTGTTCAATTTAGGAAAAGAAAACGGTACATTGGATTCTTTTGCCGAAACTCTTGATGCTCTTGCTGGTGCTCTTGAAAACAGCACGCAATTGAAAGAATTAATGATAAGCCCTGTCATTACGCATGAAGAAAAAAAGTCGATACTCATGAGTATGTTGGTTCAATGCCAAGCAGGGACTGCGGAGAAAAATTTCTTTTCTCTTCTTGCCGATAAGGGAAGACTTGCATTAATTCCTGTCATTGTTGCTGATTTTAAAGCGATGCTTGATGAAGCGAAAGGCATTAGCCGTGGGCTTGTCACCACTGCTATTGAACTTGATAATGATAAAAAGTCTGAGATTTTATCTCAGCTTGAAAAACAAACTGGTCGCAAGCTTGTGCTTTCCTATGCGGTCGATACCCGGATTTTAGGCGGTATTGTTCTAAAAGTCGGGGATATCGTGTATGATGCGAGTTTGCGTGCTCAGCTTGATAACCTCAGAGAATCCATCAAGAGGGGTGAGTAGGCCATGCAAATAAAGGCTGAAGAAATTAGTAAAATTATTGAAGAACAAATCCGTAATTATGACCAGCGTGTCGAAATGAGCGAAACGGGAACAGTGCTTTATGTCGGTGACGGTATTGCTCGTGTTTACGGTGTTCAAAATGCTATGGCCATGGAACTCCTTGAGTTTCCGGGTGGTCTTATGGGAATGGTGCTGAACCTTGAAGAGGACAACGTCGGGGTCGCTCTTTTGGGTGATGACAGAGCCATTAAAGAAGGTGATCCTGTAAAACGTACGGGCAAAATTTTCTCCGTTCCGGTTGGTGAAGCCGTTACGGGTCGTGTTTTAAATCCGCTCGGTCAGCCTTTGGACGGCTTGGGACCGGTTGAGGCTGCTGAAACACGTCCGGTCGAGCTTAAAGCTCCGGGGCTCATGTCACGTAAAAGCGTTCATGAACCGATGGTTACGGGTATTAAAGCTATTGACGCGATTACTCCTATCGGACGCGGTCAGCGTGAGCTTATTATCGGTGAC
>DONZ01000112.1 GCA_003512875.1 Desulfovibrio sp.
AAAAACTGTGGGCGATGATCGATTTTTTATATGACGACACGCGGGTTTTGAGTGAAGGACAGGATTCCGTGGACCAAACGGACGGGAAGATCCGTCCGAACAGAACCCGTTACTGGCTGAGAGCCATGGGCAGCGGGGATATTTTCGAGAGCCGCTGGAACTATAAATATAATTTGGATTATGTTTCCGACCAAAATTTTATTCGTGAATTCAGCAACCGTATGACAGGTTTTGATTATACCCGTGACAACAGTTACAGCATGTTCGGACGAAATTTTGCCGAAGCGGATGAGAACAGGGTGACTCAGGGCTTTGCGTACAGGAATTATGAGAAGTTTTATTTGACGGCAGGAATGAAATATACGCAAGACCCGAGTTTCGGACACGGAAACCTTTCCCATAAATACGATACGACGGTTCAGCATCTTCCGGAATTTGGCTTGTATTGGAACAGGGATAAAATCGTTGAAAATTTTCCTTTGGAATGGAACATGCAAGCCAATATGGGCTATTATTACCGCCGTTTCGGCACGAAAGGCGCCAAGGCGGAGCTTTATCCGGAGGTGGCGTATCCTGTCAGTTTGGGCTTTGTCCGCGGTGAAGTCGCAGGGCGCGCCAGAGGAACCGCATATACGGGCATTTCAGGAAAAGACACTTCTTTGCTGAATGATTTGGGCAGCGGGGAACAGCAAGGCAGCGACACGCGCTTCATTCCGGAATTTCGTTCGAGTTTTTACGCCCAAGCTGACCGTATTTGGCAGTTTGAACAGGAAAACGCCCCCGTTCAGGAAAATGTCGGCAAACGGGAAATGGTTGCGCTGAAGCATACCGTTCAGCCGAGAATCGCTTATGAATGGATAGAGCATGTTGATCAGGAAGGAAATCCCTTTTTCACCATTGAGGACAGACTGCAGGGCAAAAATGATTTAATAGTCCGTCTGGATAATATTTTGACTGCGAAATACAGTTCCGTTGTCCGGCAGAAAGACGGAATCGGCAATAATTATTCATACCGCGATTTCATAAATCTTTCCGTCAGCACCGGCTTTGATTTTAAAGAGGACAGCAGAGAAAAACATGTTGAGGTTTATGAAAGAAGACCATGGCATGATTTGAGAACCCGTTTGGATTTCAAGCCGCTGAAATGGATCAATTTTCATGGTGATGCTTATTATTCTTTTTATGACGGCAAACTGAACCGTGTGGATGTGGGTTCGACTTTGTTCCATAACACCTATGGTTCTTTCAGAACAAGTTACAGTCAGCGCGAGCCTAATTACAATTACAGAAGATTTGTGAATTACGACAATGTCAATGACATAGTTCCCAGCGGAAAAATCAATGTTATCACCAATACGCTGTCGTTGAAAGCTTCTCCCGAACTTTCCCTTTATATAATGGAAAGGACGAATTTGGATACGGGAAAAAGCTATGAACGTGTCGCCGGAGTCGGGTATAAACATCAGTGTTTATATTTGTACGGGGAATATACGAAAGACCAGATTGAGGAACGTTTCAGTTTGAATATAGAATTTTTGGGGTTAGGGTTTTAATTATGATTGCGAGGCTTGTTTGCGGGGCTTTACAAGGTATAGAAGCGTACAAGGTCGAACTTGAAATTGATTACACCAAGGCGGGCATGCCGGCTTTTGTCATGGTCGGTTTGGCGGAAGGCGCCGTTAAGGAAGCGAAAGAACGCGTGTTTACGGCTATCCGTGCCTGCGCGTTCAAACTTGCACCTGCCAAAATCACAGTAAACCTCGCCCCCGCCGACAGGAAAAAAGCGGGCACCGCTTATGATTTGCCTTTGGCTATCGGCTTATTGACGGCATCACAAAATATTCATCCTTCTTTAAATACGGAAAAAATTTTTTTTGCCGCAGAACTTTCATTGAATGGGACACTGCGGCCTGTAAGCGGAATTTTGCCTCTCGCCCTTTTAGCCCGCTCTTTGCATATGGATGCGATGATTGTTGCGCGTGAAAACGCCGGTGAAGCGGGCATTGTTGACGGGCTGACCGTCTACGGTCTTGATACGCTTACGGATGTGCTTGATTTTATTTGCGAAAAAACTTGTTTTGAGCCGGTAAGGCATAAGCAGGGTGAAGAATGCCGAAGTTATGATATGGATTTTTCCGAAGTGAAAGGGCAGGAAGAAGCGAAACTCGCCATAGAGATTGCGGCGGCAGGCGGGCATAACCTCCTTTTCATCGGTTCGCCGGGCAGCGGCAAGACCATGCTTGCAAAGCGGATACCGACAATTCTGCCGAGTTTGACCTTTGAAGAAGCTTTGGAAGTGACAACCATTTACAGCGTATCCAATAAATTGACCGCAAAAGGGCTTGTGACGGCAAGACCTTTCCGTTCCCCTCACCATACGGTTTCGGAAATCGCCCTGATCGGCGGAGGAAGTTATCCCAAACCGGGGGAAGTGAGTCTTGCCCATAGGGGAGTGTTGTTTTTAGATGAATTGCCTGAATTTTCCCGTTCGTCTTTGGAAGTTTTGCGGCAGCCTTTGGAAGACGGGTTCGTTTCCATTTCCCGTTCCGCCCAAAGCTTGACCTATCCCGCTTCCTGCATGCTCATTGCCGCCATGAACCCTTGCCCCTGCGGATA
>DONZ01000011.1 GCA_003512875.1 Desulfovibrio sp.
TCTTTGCGGATCTGCTGGACATATTGTTCGATTTGCTGGCGGGGGATAAGAAAATAATTGAGAACTTTCGCAAAAACTTCGATGGACGTTTCAAATTCTTCCGGAATGACATCATCGGCTCCCAGTTCTTTTAAACCGGTTATTTCTGATAAAAATCGGGTCCGTACGACAATATGCAGACCGGGATTGAGTTTTTTGGCGTTGCTGATTATGGCGCGCGAACCTGTGGGGTCTGAAGTCATAATCGCCAGACAGCGCGCCTTTTTCACGCCCAAATGCTCAAGCACCAAAGGATAGCTTGCGTCACCGTGAAAAATGGGCTCGATGTCTTTAAAACGTTTTACCGTATCCGGATTGAGTTCTGAAACAACATAGGGAATTCCGCTTTCCTTGGCTACCTTGGCGAGGCTTTTTCCTCCGATTCCGAAGCCGATGATAATGATATGCTCATTGAAATCGTTCTGTTTTTCCGGTAACACGTCTTCTTCATGGGCGTATTTTTTAAAATAGCCGCTGAGCAATTTCGCGGCAAACTGCGGGGCGTTGTTGATGAAATAAGGCGTCAGTGTCATGGTGATGATGCTGGCAGCCAAAAAAGTTTGATACCCGTCATTGTCCATGAGGTGAAGCGTTAGGGCGTGCCCGGCTAGCACAAAGGAAAATTCTCCGATCTGGGACATGCTGAAAGCCGAAATAATGGCGGTGCGCATGGAATATCCCGTAATTTTCACCACAGGAACAAGCGTAAAAAGTTTTATGGCGAAAATAAGAGCCGCTATGGAAAGAACGATAAAAATATGGGAAATGAAAAAGTCCAAATTCAATAACATTCCGACAGAAATGAAGAAGATACTTGTGAAGATTTCTTTGAACGGCAGAACATTTTCCATAATGCTGACACTGTATTCCGATTCCGCAAGAAGCAAACCCGCGATAAACGCTCCCAAGGAAAGGGATAAGCCTATAGAGGCTGTTATCAGGGCTACGGAAAAGCAAAATCCCAGGACTGTCATGAGCATAAGTTCGCGGGAACGGGTTTTGACGACGGCAAACATGAGGCGGGGTAAAATGAATTTGCCGAACAGGATAACGCCGATAATGACAAGGGAGTTTTCGCCGAGGGTGATCAGGCTTTCTTGCAGGGATAATTCCAATTTTCCGCTGAGAAGCGGAAAAAGAAGCATGATAGGGACAATGACGAGGTCTTGGAAGATGAGGATTGCAAGGCAAACCCTGCCATGCGGCGAATCAGACTGGGCTTTTTGCTGGAAAAGGCTCAAAACAATGGCGGTGGAAGAAAGGGTGACCAAACAGCCGAAGGCGACAGCGTTTTGCCATGGCAATAAGGCGGAAAATATTGCTGTAATCAGTAAGATAGTGAAACTTATCTGTCCGAATCCGCCAATTAAAAGGGGGCGTTTTATCCGTTTCAAATCTTTTAAGGAAAGTTCCATGCCGATGGTGAAAAGCAAAAGGGCGACGCCGACCTCCGCCATAATGTCGACCGCTTCAATTTCCGACACAAGTTTCAGCGCGGAAGGACCGCAGATAATACCTGCGACCAATAACGCGACAATGCTGGGAATTTTGAATTTCGCACAAATAAGGATGACCACGATGGAAATCATGAAAACTGCGATAAGTTCCTGTAAAAAATCAAAATGCATAGCCTTACCTTAATGTGTGTTCATTATGGCTTGATTATAACGGATTTTCAAAAATTTGCAAGTCATGGAAACAGATGTGTTGGTTTCAAAATTAATTAACTTAGATGGATATTGAAAATTAAAAAGGGTAAAACATAATTTTTAATGGGGCTAGACTAGTAGTTCTATATTTTTAAAGCTCTTCAAGTAAAAATTTCCATTTCTAAGTTTAAGCCTATACTCATACTCTTATAAGTGCAAAATAAATTTTTCATCTGTTAACTTATCATATCACATTGTTATTTTGATTTAATTGACAAGTAACGCAATTTACGTTACTTTTTCCTTAAGAGGTGACTTATGGAAAAAATAGCTACATTAAATTTAAGAGTTAACCCTGTCATTAAACAAAATGCCGAACGAGTGTTAAAACAGCTTGGTATTCCAATGGCTACAGCTGTTGACATGTTTTTACGTCAAGTATCAATCACAAACAGTATTCCATTTAAATTGGAAATTCCCATGGCTCCTCCTGAACTTATTCTTGACGGAAAATCATCAGAGGAAATCAAAGCTCTTTTAAGGAAAGGTATTGAAGAAATAGAAAATGGAGAAGTTTACCATATTGAAGATGTTTTAAAACTTCCAAAGGAAATTTAGAGTGAAACAATATGCCGTTAACATTTCCAAAACTGCATTTATCAATTTGAACAGCATAAAAGAATACATAACATATCAATTAAATTCACCTGAAACAGCTCAAAAACAATATAACCACATTGTACAAAAAATATTTTCTTTAAGAACTTTTCCAAAACGTCACCAAGTTTTTTTTCATGAAAATAACAAAGATTTTTACAGAATATTGGCGGATAATTATTCAATCATTTATGTGATTGATAAAGACACTGTTACGATTATATATATTATGTATACCGCTTCTGATATTTTGCAAAAAATTCAGTAAGTTTTTTAACAAGCTAATGTGTTTTTTATGTCGCTGATTAATGGCGGCATGTTGTATGTTTTTTATCTTTTCTGCAAAAAGCGAAAGATTGACGAATATTTGCATATTAAACAACAAAGAGCACCGAACAAAAGCTAGGTGCTTATTGCATAAGGAGCATTGCGAAGGGGCAAAAGCCCCTTGAATTATTTATTATTCAATTTCACAATGCTTTTTACGGTGTCAGACATTAAAGCGCCTTTATTCACCCATTCCTGAAGTTTTTCCGTGTCGATACTGACTTCAGCAGGGTTTTTGTGAGGATTGTAATATCCTAAAAAGTCCAAAGGACGTCCGTCACGGCGGGTTTCGCTGTTGATGGCAACAACACGGTAGAAAGGAAGTTTCTTAGAGCCGCTGCGGGTAAGTCTGATTTTTACAGCCATTGTAATCTCCTCTTTTTTATGGTAGATATTATCTTTTTTTCTTTTTCTTTTTATCTTTGTCACGTTTTTTCTTGGTGGCGGAAGTTCCGCGGGAGCCCGGCATTCCGGGCAGAGAACCCAAACCGCCAAGTCCGCCCATATTTCCTAAACCGCCGAAACCGCCCATGCCGTCCAGTCTGTTCATTCCGCCCAACTGGTTCATATTGGGCATAGGGGGCATTTTTCCTTTGCCGCCTTTCAGCATGCCGGACATCATTTTGCGCATTTGGTCAAATTGACGCAAAAGCTGGTTGACATCTTGGACTTTTGTGCCTGAACCGTTCGCAATACGTACTTTTCGTGACGGATTGATGATATCGGGGTTACGGCGTTCTTTCATGGTCATGGAATTGATGATAGCTTCTGTTTTGGCTATTTCTTTTTCATGTCCTTTCATTTCGCCAAGTTGTTTTGCAATGCCGCCAAGACCCGGAATCATTTTTAAAATGGATTCGAAAGATCCCATGGAACGCATACGTTTCATTTGCGTACGGAAGTCTTCAAGGTCGAACTTGGCCTTTTGCATTTTTTTCGCAAGGGCTTCCGCCTCTTCTTGTTCGATGGTGCTCTGGGCTTTTTCCAACAAGGTCAGCACATCGCCCATGCCAAGAATGCGCCCTGCGATCCTGTCCGGGTGGAATACTTCCATTTCTGAAAGTTTTTCTCCCATGCCGACAAATTTTACGGGTGCGCCGGTAACGGCTTTAATGGAAAGAGCCGCCCCGCCTCTTGCGTCGCCGTCCATTTTGGTGAGCACGACGCCTGTAATGCCGATTTGCTGATTGAACACGTCGGCAACGGTGACGGCATCCTGCCCGGTCATGGCGTCAGCCACAAACAACGTTTCCTGCGGTTTCGCAATATCCTTGATTGTTCGGAGCTCTTGCATGAGGGGTTCGTCAATATGCAAACGCCCTGCCGTATCGAGAATAACAACGGTGCATTGTTTTTCTTTCGCATCCATGAGAGCGTTTTGCACAATATCGGCGGGTTTCATATCCGCTTTGGAATCGAAGCAGGGAATATCAAGTTGTTTTGCTAAAGTGCGCAGCTGCTCAATAGCCGCAGGACGGTAAACATCGGCAGGAACAAGGTAAGGCTTCATTTTTTGTTTGCGAAGCAAAAGAGCCAGCTTACCAGATGATGTGGTTTTACCGGAACCCTGTAATCCTGCCATAAGGATAACAGCGGGCTGCTGACCCTGCAATTTCAGTTCCGTGCTTTCACCGCCGAGCAGATGCACAAGTTCGTCGTTAACAACCTTAATGACTTGTTGGGCAGGACTGACTCCTTTCATGACGAGCGTGCCAAGGGCTTTTTCTTTTACCGTGTCCGTAAAATCTTTTACGACTTTAAAGTTGACATCGGCTTCAAGAAGCGCCAAACGCACTTCACGCATAGCCTCCTGGATGTTTTCTTCCGTAAGCTGCACACGTCCGCCAAGGGAACGGAACACGCCGGAAAGTCTGTCAGTTAAGCTTTCGAACATAGTTATTCCTAAATATTGATGCTCTCAAATAAGAGTAGCTCATTAGCGTTACTTGAAAAAGTGTGTTACGTCAAGAAAAAAGAACGGATTTTAAAAAACGGGCGGGTGAACGGCGGCTGTATAAAAATTTGATACATTCCGCACGGGCTGTACGGAAATTAGACAGGGGAAAAACGGGCATGAAAACGCTAAATTCAGTTTAATAAGCTGGTTATGGTATTGGTACGCTTTTTGCTGATAAGAAAGTACCTCTCTAAAATGAAGCATGGCTTACCATAACAGGTAACGTACTTCTTCCTATCTCCCCCTATAAAGCCACCTTCCCCTTGGGTGGCTTTTCTTTTTAAAAAAAACTTGTCAATCAGAAAAAGAAAGTGCAATATACAAAAAATTTTTAGGAGGAACGCTATGAGTTTATGCCCTTGCGGATCTCAGTTGGAAGATAAGGATTGCTGTTTGCCTGTTCTTGAAGGCGCAAAAAAGGCTCCTACCGCGGAAGCGCTGATGCGCGCACGATATACAGCCCATGTTTTGAAAAAATACGATTTTTTGGTGGAAAGCGCCCATCCGGAATTTCGTGATGATGTCAGCCCCAGTGAAATTGAAGAATGGTCTTCCGTAATGGATTGGAAATCTTTGGAAATTCTTGGAACCAAAGAAGGTCTTGAAAATGATGAAACAGGGGAAGTGAGCTTTTGCGCCCATTATTCCGTTCGGGATTTTCCTCAGGAATTGCGGGAAGATGCGTTCTTTAGAAAAGAAAATGACACATGGTACTATGTTGACGGCACTGTTTACGGCAAAGAGCCGGTGCGCCGCGAAAGTCCGAAAATCGGCAGGAACGATCCCTGCCCCTGCGGAAGCGGCAGAAAATATAAGAAATGCTGCGGAAAAAATGAAGAATAACGCGCCGGAGGGGGTGCCCGTTCGGATTGCGGCTTGCTAAAAAAAGAAGATTAATGTATTTTCAAGATACTGCATACGGCTTTAGAGGAGGAGTATATGCTTATTCGTGATTGGATGACAAGTTCGGTGATTTCAGCGAAAGAAGACGCATCAATGCTTAAAGTTTCAAAATTAATGCAAGAACATGGAATAAAACGTATTCCTATCGTCGATGACGAGATGAGACTTATCGGTATTGTTTCCGACAGAGATATTAAGGAAGCTTCACCTTCAAAAGCGACTACGTTGGATGTGCATGAACTTTCTTATCTTTTGTCAGAATTGAAAATCAAGGATATTATGACGAAAAACCCCGTTGCTGTCAGCTCGATGGATACCATCGAACAAGTCGCCCTTATCATGCTGGAGAAGAAGCTGACGGGGCTTCCTGTCGTGGATTGGGAGAAAAAGCTTGTCGGCATTATTACCGAAGCCGATATTTTTAAAATTTTCACGGAAATTTCAGGGGTTCGCCGCGGCGGTATCCAGTTTGCTTTGGAGCTTTCCGAAGACCCCGGAACTTTGCCTCCCGTCCTTGATTTGATAAGGGAGAACGGCGGCAGAATCGTATCCGTGCTGACCGGCGGGTATAAAGACAATGATACCATGCGTGATGTATACATCCGCATACGTCCTATGGCGGCGGAAGAAGAGAATAATCTCATTGAAAAGATGAGAGCCCATTGCAAAGTTGTGTATTGGGTGAAGGATAAAGTGCATATGCTTTGATAATGGTTTGTAATTATATGAGTTTTTTGGGTATTGCTCAAAAAAAGTAAAGAAAGTTTGTGAAAAACACTTTACAAAAATTATTTTAATGCATACTATTATTTTAATACAAAGCTCTTTGCGGGAAGTTTTTAACGGGACTTTTGCCGGAAGAGCTCGGGTCGAAAAAATTTGAATAGTTATCAAAAATACGAACTTGCTTTTTTTTGATAATTATGGCAAACAAAGAAAAGGATATTCATCCTGTTCGATTCTGATATCAAACATTGTTTTAGTCTGCATGGATTGAAACGAAAAAAACTAAATGTCCATATTGTCCAAGGAGGACCACACATGGCTGAAGTAACCTACAAAGGTAAATCTTTTGAAGTAGATGAAGACGGTTTCCTTCTTCGTTTTGATGACTGGTGCCCAGAATGGTTGGAGTATGTGAAAGACTCTGAAGGTATTTCAGAACTTAACGAAGATCACCAAAAAATTCTTGACTTCCTTCAAGATTACTATCGTAAAAATGGTATTGCTCCAATGGTTCGTATTCTTTCCAAAAACACCGGTTACAAATTGAAAGAAGTTTACGAATTGTTCCCATCTGGTCCTGGCAAAGGAGCTTGCAAAATGGCTGGACTTCCAAAACCAACCGGTTGCGTATAGTCTTTAGTCATAAAGAACTTTAAGGCAGGAATTTGTGTTCCTGCCTTTTTTTGCGGCTTCGGCATAGAAAACATCGCTTCTTAAGCCGGTGGAATGAAAAATTTTTAGACACACGCTGTCCTTTTTGGGAACGCTTTGATGTGTTTGGCGATCAAAACCAAAGAGGAGCGGCGCCGTATGGGCGGCAGCCAAGGTTTTTCCGTACAAAATGGAATTGCGAATATCTGGCTGCGCGAAAATTTCGCCGTTTAAATATATGCAGAAATAAAAGAGATATCGGAAAATTATCGGGCAATTTTGTAAACGGAACAAGTTGCTTTATATGGAAGAAAATGCTTGTATGGAACATATTCACATGTTGCTGCTCATTTCGCTCCATTTTAGCATACCTTCGCTTATGGGATAGTTGAAAGGAAAAGAACGTTCCTTGACGTATAATAGTTCAATTCAAAACGTGAATATGGAACGGGCATTTTGGGTGCGGTGACTGTCATATATGAATACGGCAGGTTGGAATAAAGACGTAATAAAGACAGGTATCCAAAATTGATGAAGATAGGATGAATAACCAATATCCGCTTGAAGAATAGTATATCTTTTTTATGGTTAACTATGAAAAAATAAAGCAAAGGTCCGTCGGGTCAGGCGTAATCGGTAAATGAAACGCTGTTGGGGAACTCATTCAAAATGCTTAAAACGTAAACCTGTGTCATGCTCCTCCATTGTTGGAGAAAAGCACGGTTCAGTCCATGGTTTTTATTCAAATGAAGCGGAAAGTTCGGGAATTTTTTTGCGGCACTTTTTTATAGTTGTTTTTATCTTATTGATATGATAGAATAAAATATCTGGATATTACAGTTTGACAAAAAAAATAATAAGCGTATTATAAAATTATAAGTAAAGCTATTCCGCAGGAAACTGTGCGGAGAGCTGCTTATCATTTATATCGTTTATAAAGCACATATGGAGGCTTAAAATGAAATTAAAATCTTTAATTGCAGCATTTGCAATGGTACTTGGTTTAAGCACGGCTGCTTATGCAAACGGCCTTGTTCGTACTGTCGACAGCTTTGACTACCTCGTAGACTATTCTGGCTCTATGATGATGACCGAACAAGAAATAAAAATGCCTAAAATGGAAATTGCCAAAGAAGTTTTGAATAAAATCACCAAAGCAATTCCTGATCTCGGCTACAAAGCAAGCATGCACACCTTGGCTCCTGCCCATGAAATTGTCGCTTACGGAGATTTCGCTCCCGCAGCCATGGAAGAAGCTGTTGGCTCTTTGCAATCCGATTTAGCTATTTACGGAAGAAAAACACCTTTGGGCAACGGCATTAATGCTTTCGCTCCCCAATATGAACAAATGGCTCGTCCAACCGCTATTATTTTGGTGAGTGACGGCTTGAACAACTTGGGTATCGAACCTGTGAAATCCATTGTTGACAATAACATCGGTGCCTGCTTCCATATCATTTCTTTTGCTGATTCCGCTGAAGGTCAGGCAACTCTCGATGAAATCGCTAAAATCAATGACTGCACAGTCATGGTTAACGGTGTTGACCTTTACAAAGACGATGCAGCTTTGAATGACTTCGTGCAAAAAGTTTTCTATGCCGGTCTCGCAAATGACGCTCTCGTGCTTCGCGGCGTAAACTTCGCTTTTGACTCCGCAGTTCTTACTGACGAAGCTAAAGAAATTTTAGGCGATGTTGCCGTTATCATTAAAGACGCAGCCAACGGTGTTGCTTTGCAAGGCTGGACTGACAGCGTCGGTACTGAAGCATACAACAAGGCTTTGTCACAACGCCGTGCTGAATCCGTAAAGGCATATTTGGTTCAAGAAGGACTTGATGCCGGCAAGATTGAAGCAAAAGGCATGGGCAAATCTTTCAAATATGATAACTCCAATGCTGACGGACGTTATTTGAACCGCCGCGTTGAAGTTCTTGTAAAGTAGTTCAACCGATCAAATTATAAGCAATACTTATAAGATTGATTAAAATAATTTATGCAAAGGCTATTTATTAACTATTAATAAATAGCCTTTGTCCGATTAAAAAACTAGCACCCTTTGAATTAAAGGTGAAAAGTTTTTATCGGAGTAATTGCTATGAAAAAAATTTTCAGCGTCATTGTCCTTTCATGCTCTTTGCTGGCTTGTACTTCCGCAAAAGAAGAAAACACCCAAGTATCTTCAGCGGAAAATCAAAATTTTGTTTATGAAAAAGTGGATGTTACCAATTTATCCGAACAGGAACAATTTGTGTATGAGCAGCTTAGAACGTTTGCGCATGGGCATATCAGCAAATGCAACGTTCAGATCATTCCCAATAAAAATTCGCCTAAAATTGAAAAACGCAACAATATGTATGTGGCGAGTTATGTTGAATTTGACCCAGGCAGTTTGAGTATGGAAATTATTTCAACACCCCATAGGAAATATCAGTATTTGGCAAAAATCAAATATCGTGAAAATCTTTATCAATGCATGGCTGAAACAGAGCAGTCAGCTTTGAAGGGCAAATATAATCTTGTGAGCAAGCGTTTTATTACCGAAGTCCCGAAATACCAACAAGGCAAATGGAAATATTAGGAAAAGGGGGTAATTCCCCTTTTTTTAGGAATAATTATGTTGAGTTGTTTGGTTTCCGCAAATTGCCAAGGTGTTCCCCTTATACGGCAATTATTGGCGTTTCAGCCGTTTGCAAAGAGTTATTCTCCGGAATTTTTTGTCAATTTTAAAAAGGAGAGCATTCCCCTTGAAAAATTGGCAAGCTGCAATTTGCTTATTTATCAAAAGCTTAATGCGCATTGGGGCGAACTTTCGGAAGATTACCTGCTGAGTCATGTCAATCCGAAAGCGAAAGTCGTTTGCATGCCGAACATTTATAATCCCGCATTATGGCCTATTTCAAAGGGGACAGGCGATTTGTCCGACCCTTACAATGAAACCTATGTTGATGAACTTATGCGCCGCAGCTTATCGAAAGAAGAAATCCTATATCTGATTAAAAAAGTCGATTTTGCAAAGCATTATGATTTGCAGTCCATGTTTGCGGAAGCTATGAAGGTCGAGAGAAATAAAGGGTATGTCCGCTGTGCTGAGTTTTGTGGTTTCATTGAAGAAAATTTTTCTAAAACCAAACTGTTCACGACATTTAATCATCCCTACGGCATTTTATTGAATAAAGTGGCGCAGACCGTGCTTGAGGAAATAGGATACAGGGGCGTTCCTGACCGGCTTATTCCGGATTTAACGTGTGATGATGAATATTATATGCC
>DONZ01000087.1 GCA_003512875.1 Desulfovibrio sp.
CAGGGAAGAAAATACGCGTTTCATAATGCTTGCACCGCAAAACGCTGTTGAGGCGGGGCGCTGCGCGTATCTGACCATTTCCGCGCCTGTGCAAGGTCCCGACGGTTTTGTCATTGATAAGGATATTCATTTGCTGGTGCAGTTCGATGCGTTGCAAAGCGTGGTGAAAATCATGCAAAAAGGTTCATTGCTTTCTTTGCGCGGGGATAAGAAACTTTCCTTGTATGCACGCAATGCGGATGAAATTCACTATATAGTCAGGCAAATCCGCCCGGAATTTATTAATTCCTATATTCCGTTATTGAAACAAGCCCAATACGGACAAGTTCAAGGTGAAATGCTTGACAGCATGAGTATCGTGCATGAGGGAAGTATCCCCTTAGCCTTTACGAATGCGGAAAAAGCGCAGTTCGCTTCTTTGGATCTGGCGCCTTTCCTGAAAAATGACAAAGGTTTTTTCCATATAACGGCTGAAGCGAAAAAAGAAGGTGCGGTAACTGCTGCCGATTCCCGTTTCATTATGCTCAGCGATTTGGGACTTATTGTGAAAGCTGACGACAGCGAAGAGAACGTGCAGGCGTATCTTACTTCTTTGGCAGCGGGAAAGCCTGTCAGCGGAGCTGAAATTGAAGTTTTGGGAGCGAACGGCATAGCCCTTTTCAAAGGGAAGACGGATAGGAACGGCGTTGTTTCTTTGCCTTCCCTGGCGGGCTATGAGCGGGAAAAGCAAGTGGTTGCCATTGCCGCAAAATTTAAAGATGATATGGCAGTTCTTCCTTATGTTGATTATCAATTCATTTTGCGTCCCCAAAACAGAACGGACACCTCCGGAAAAGTTTTTTCCGAAACGAGTTTGAATGGTTTTATTTTTACCCAGCGTGACATATACCGAGCCGGGGAAACCGCATATTTCGGTTTTATTTTAAAACAGGAAAATATGAACGCCGGACTTGAAAACATGCCTCTTCTCGCAACTGTGTACGCAAGCAGCGGCAAAATACTCCGTAAACAAAAAATTACCGTATCCAAGCAGGGAATGGGGGAATTTTCCTGTAAAATTCCTGAAAACGCCGTGAGCGGCATGTATCGTTTTCATATTGAAAAAGCGGATAATTCCGCGTCATTGTTGGCGAAAGATTTTTATGTCATGGATTTTACGCCGGACACTATCAAGGCAAAGATTGAAAATAATCTTACCGGGGTAAAAAAATGGTATGGCAGAGAAGACTTGCAGGATTTAGCGTATACGGTAACCGTTGAAAATCTTTTCGGTTCGCCTGCAATGGGCAATACTGTCAAGGCAAGGCTTATCGCTTCGCCCATGCAGTTTGCTTTTGATAATGAATATAAAGACTTTATTTTTTATGACGCAGACAAAGCGGAGAAAAGCAATGTGCAGGAACTTGGCAGCTTTGTCACGGATAAGGAAGGAAAAGCGGATATAAAAATTGATGTCAATGCAATTGGATATGAAAGCTTGGCTTTGACGCTGCAAGCAGAAGTTTTTGACGCGCAGGGCGCTTCCAACATCCTTGTTAAGGATTTGCTGTATGTTTCACCCCTCAGCGCCGTGCTCGGGTATAAGACACAGAGCAATTTGGCGTTTTTGACACAGCAGGAAAAAGCGAGTCTTGAAATCATCGCTTTGGATATGTTTGCAAAACCGTATGCGATGGGCGAGCTTGCCGTTGAATTGTATCAGTCTGATTTTGTGAAGAGTTTGGTTAAAGTTAACGGAAAATACCAATATACGAAAGTTCGGCGCGAAAAGCTGCTTTCGAAGGGTTCCGCGCAGCTGAACGGTGAGCTTTTGCATTTCAGCCTTGATACGTCCGAAGTGGGCGAAAAACTGCTTGTGTTCAAAGATAAAAAGGAACGTGTTGTTTTGCAGGTCCGCTATACCGTTGTGGGAGACAGTTCCGTGCAGTTTGACGAATATAAGTCGGCGGATTTGCAGGCAGCTGTCGACACAAAAGAGTATAAGACCGGCGAGAGCATAAGAGTAGCTTTGAAAACCCCTTACGAGGGATCGGGACTTATTACAATCGAACGTGATAAGGTTTATGCCGCAAAATGGTTTGCAGCAGATAAGGGAAATAGCGTTCAATCCATTGAAATTCCTGAAGGACTGGAGGGAAAAGCGTATATCAATGTTTTGTATTTTAGGGACATCGAAGATGAAGAGATTTTTGTGGAACCTTGCGCAAGCGTGGTTTTGCCGTTTACCGTTGATGTGTCCAAACGCAAGCTTGGTTTGGAACTTGAAATAGCAAAGGGTGAAAAAGATTTTGTCGCCCGTCCGGGACAGGAGTTCACAGTGCAGGTTCGCACGGATGAGCCGGCAAAAGTGCTTGTTTATGCTGTTGACGAGGGTATTATCCGCCTGACGGGCTATCAGCGTCCGAATCCTTTGCAGGAGCTTTTCCTGGACAGGGCGCTGTCCGTGCAAACATATCAATATTTGGATATGCTTATGCCTGAATTTTCTCTTATGCAAAAGCAGCTGGCAAAGTTCGGCGGGGATATGCTTTTTGCCGCAAAACATGAAAACGCGCTGCGAAGCGCAGGGGTAAATCCTTTTAAAGTGAGGGATTACAAGCCTGCTGTTTTCTGGTCAGGACTTTTGGATGTCGATAAAAAGGGCAAAGAAATAAAAATTCCCGTGCCGGATACCTATAATGGCAATATGCGTGTTTTTGCCGTGGCTGTTTCCGATACAAAAGCCAATGCCGTGCAAAAAGATGTTTTGTGCCAAGCCGAAATTGTCGTGCAGCCTTATCTTCCGTTTTTCGTTTCTCCTACGGATGAATTCGAAGCGACTCTTTTATTGACGGATATGCGTAAGGATAAGCGTTTAAAAGATATTGAATTGAAAATGGATTTAGGCTCAGCCTTTGAGTTGTCCGGAAAAGATACGCTCGCCCTCGTTCTTGAAGAGGGTAAGCAAAACATTGTCCGCCTACGGATAAAAGTGAAAGACGGCGATGATATTTTCGGTGAAAAAACGCTTCGCTTCATAGTGACGCAAAAACAGTCAGGCTTGAAGCAAACAATGCCCGCAATGCTTTCCGTGCGCCCGGCTTCTGCTCGGTATGGCACGGTAACGCTTGGCATGCTTTCGGAAAAAAATAAAAAATATGCGGAAGACATTGTTCTTTCACGAAAACTGTATCCGCAGTTCGCAATGCTTTCCGCAAGTGTTTCATCTGCACCTATCCCGTATGTGCAGGCGCTCTTGCAGCGTAATGCTTGGTTTTGTTATCCAAGCACCGTGCAGCGCGTGGCAAAGGCTATGCCTTTGTTATATCTTTTGGAAAATAAGCAATACGCTCCGAAACTGGACGATTTTTCAGAAGAAAAAATACGTTCCCAAATCATGGAGTGTCTGCAAATTCTTGAAAGCCGTCACACGTACCGCAATGTTTTCTACCGTTGGGATAATTACGGGTCCTTATCCGTCTACGAGCTTGCTTTTGTTTTTGATTTTCTTACCACCGCAAGGGAAAAAGGCTTTGCCCTCGCAAGTTATCTTTTTGAAGACATAAAGAACGCGCTGCAGGAAAAATTAGCGCATATGCCGAGCGACTTGGAAGAAGCGAGAGCCATTGCCTACGGCGCTTGGGGATTGACCCGAAACGGCATAATCACGTCTCAAATCATGGCGAATTTGACAACATGGCTTGAGCAAAATGTGAAGAATTGGGAAAGAGATATTGCGGCATCTTTAATGGCGGGTTCCATGAAGCTTATGATGCAGGACGAACTTGCCGGTATGTTTATTGAAAAATATATGCCTGCAATGCAAAATGCGGGAAAATATCCCGCAGGTTTTGACAGCCTTTCGGAACGGGCTTTATATGGGGAAATTGTTGCAAAACATTTTCCTGAAAAATTGGAAAGCAAGAAGAGCAGGCAATATATGCAGGAACTTTACAGTTTATTGCAGGAATATTTC
>DONZ01000151.1 GCA_003512875.1 Desulfovibrio sp.
TTGATTGCGTCGAAGATTTCTTCAATGGAATCGCCGACAGGCAGAACAAAGCAGGCAGACAGCTGTCCCAAAGGCGAACCCGCATTCATGAGGGTCGGGGAGTTTGGCAGAAAATACCCGTTCGTCATGACGGAATAAAATTTTTCCGCCAATTCTTCAGGCTGATAATTTGATTTTGCATATTTTTTTTCTTCTTCTGCAATGGCTGAAGCAACGCGCCAAAATAAATCAGAAGCTGTTTCAATACAATTTCCGTCACTGTCTTTACGATAATAACGTTTTGAAAGTACGAGCTCCGCATTTTCAGAAATATTCGCAGGAGCTAAATTTTTTGGTTTCTGTATCATAATTCCTAACCTATTATGGACATTAGACCGTCACTTTAGCACAAAAAAATAAGTATTTCTATGCCAAAAAATCCTTATTTGGCGTACAATATATTGAAAAATAAGAATTAAAATCTTTAAATTTAATCTAAATAAATTTGAAAAAAAATAAAATATGGATAAAAAATAATAGGTTATAAGTATTGATTTATTTTTCGGCAGAGGGTAAATAAAAATTATGAGAAAAAAACGACAAAAAGTAAGACGAACATCATCACCTGTTGCCTTGCAGGATTTTTGCCCTGAGCTTTTGAAACAATATGTGAAAAACCCGCATCAGGACATTTTGCGTCAGCTTTGGGATAATTGGGATATGGTTTGCCCGCAGGAAATCATTGATTTGGTGAAGCCGTATTCCTATAAGGGAAAAGTTCTTTATCTCGGAGCGGATAATCCTCTGGATTTGCAGGAAACCCGCATGTATTATGCTGAACTGCTCGAAAGAATGAATGTTTTTCTGGAGGCTTATGGTTTGGCGAATTATTTTGAACGGCTTGAGTTTTCACTTATCCGAGGCAAAAAATCGTTGCTTGAATATAAGGGAATACCCAAGCATTTAAAAAACGTTTTTCCCCCAAGACCGAAGCGTTACGGAGAGAAAATCGATTTTCACGGCATGAAAAGCATAGAACGGTGTTATGAAGCTTTTTGTAACCGACTGGATTATGAGGAGAAACTAAAGAATACGGATAACTGATTGATTTTATAGCAAATAAAAAAATTGAAAAAATATTTTTGTGATAACCTCTTATTTTGATATGGTAAATTTTTATTATTGAGTAAAATTGATAAAAATTGAGTAAAATGAAGAAAAATTATTTTTATATTGTGGAAAGAAAAAATTTATTTTTGTTGAAAAAGTGATTGACTATTGCTAAGCCGTGTAATCATAGAGATTTTACAGGATAAATGTTTTTTATAGATAAACGTATAACTTTTTGTTTTTGTTGATTATTATCCTTTGCTGTTTTGTGGATAAGTTTCTTTTCAAGGATTAGCAATTTTAATTTTCTGCTGATAGCTTTTTTAAATAAATGTGTATACTAATGCTTTTATGAAAACAATATGGTCACAAATTCAAGCACGGTTGCGTGAAATATTGCCGGAAGCGGAATATTCGGTCTGGATAGCAACCCTGGACGGAGAAGTTCAATACAGGAATGAAATTCCTTGTCTTGTGCTTTATGCCCGTAATACCCATATTGCGAAATATCTGCGTAAATACAGCGTGTTTTTTCAGGAAGCTGCGGCAAAGGTTTTGGAAATTGAAAACAGCGCCTTGATTGATGTCGCCTATGAGGCGTTGAATGCGGATGTCGCCGTGATCAAACCTTTTTCTTCCGAAGATGTGGCAAAAAGCATAGCCACAGCGCCGGCAATGCTTGCGACAGGCAGTAATTCCCAGCTTCTTTTGCCTTTTCAGTATACCTATGAACAGCCCTTTGAATTTAAATATTCTTTTGATGATTTTGTGGTGGGTCCTTCCAATAAACTGGCTGTGGCTGCCGCGGAGAATATCATTACGGACAATGCCTTGACCAATATGCTTTTTCTTTCTTCCTGTTCCGGACTTGGCAAAACGCATTTGATTCAGGCGGTCGGAATGGCTATGCAGGAAAAAACAAAAAATTCCGCTTTGAATGTTGTGTATTTAACTGCCGAAACCTTTACTTCCCAATTTGTCCAAGCAAGTTTTTCCAAGGATTTTGATAATTTTAAAAAGCGTTTTGCGGGGTGCAATTTGCTCTTGCTTGAAGATGTGCATTTCTTCCAAGGAAAAGACAAGACGCAGGAAATGCTTCTTTCCATTATAAAATCCATTCACAGCCGCGGAGGAAAAGTCGTATTGACAAGTTCTTTCGCTCCAAAGGAAATTGCCGGTCTTGACAGCTATTTGGCTTCGCAGTTCCATTCCGGATTTGTGGCGAGCATCGAAAAACCCGAAATGGAAACACGTTTTCATATTTTGGTCGAAAAATCAAAAAAACTGGGGCTTATCCTGCCCGGGCATATTGCCGAACTTATGGCGAAACGTATTGATGCCGATGTGCGTATGCTTGAATCATGTTTGCAGAATGTGGTGTTCAGAGCGAAAGTTTTGGGAACGGAAATTACGGAAGACATTGTTTATGATGTGATTCAGCAAGTATCGCAGACCGAACCTTCTTTTGATTTGCCAAGTATCGTCGATATGGTGTGCAAAGGTTTTGGCGTGACGCGGCAGCAGCTGGAATCAAATTCCCGCTGTCAAAATTATGTGCTGGCAAGGAATTTGGCTTTTTATCTGCTCCGTAAGCATACCGATATGACGTTGGAAGAAATCGGACACGGGTTTAACCGCAGGCATTCCACGGTGATAAAAGGAATTTCCTCTCTTGAGGAAGAAGTGTCAAAGGAAAGCCCCGTAGGCAGGCAGTTAAATGATTTAATTGAAAAAATTGAGAAAAACTGCGGACAAAATAAAAAATCTTCAAAATAAATAAACAGGTATTAAAATACGAAAAAGCACCATTTTTCATGGTGCTTTTTGGGTATTAACGATAAAAATTCATTTTGTTTTTGAAGATTGGAACATTTCCATAATACTGGGAATTTTTTATGCAGGGAAAAACTGTATCTCTGCTGCCGCCATTCGTAAAGCTCGTAAGCTCGTTAACAGCCAAAGCGAAAAAGTTTCTCTCTCTACCCTCGTTACAAAACTTTTTATACTAATTTTCTGCATGCTCTTAATGTTACATAATATTATGAATATGATGTGAAAATGCTTTAGGCAAAGCAGGGAGTTTTGTCAGAGAATTTCGCATCCGTCATCGGTTATGCGTACCATATATTCCCAGCGTATGCCGCCGTAGTCGCCATAATAAAGTCCGGGTTCAACGGTCACTATCATGTTAGGTTTCAAAAGGCGCTTGCTGCGTATGGAAAGGCGCGGGTCTTCGTGAACATCAAGTCCGACACCGTGCCCGAGAGAATGGCTGAATGCTTTTTCAACGCCGTATTTTTTAAAAATTTCCACAGCTTTTAAATGCGCGTCTTGGCAAGGCAAATCAGGGGCGAGAATTTTTATGGCTTCCATTTGGGCTTCCCGCACTTGTTCAAGCATGGTTTGAAAGCGGGAATCCATTGTATCGCCAAACCAAAAGGTACGGGTTTGGTCGGAACAATAATTCTTATATCGTGCGCCCACATCTATCAGTATATGGCAATTTTCGGTGATTTTCGTTTCCTGGTCCGGGATATGGTGGGGGCGGGCGGCGTGTTTGTTTATGGCGACAATGGGAGCGAAGCTGTTTTCCGTTGCTCCGTGTTTTCTGAAAAATGTTTCAATCTCCAAAGCGAGTTCCGCTTCGCTTTTGTTTTCTTGGAACGTGCTTGGCAGCCATTCGAAAAGTTTGTGGTTTACGGCTATTGATTCTTTTATGGCTTTGATTTCTTCTTCGTCTTTGATTATTCTCAGTTCTTCGATTATTCCGTCACAAGGTTCAAGTTCTAAGCCCTGAGCAAGGTTTTCATAAAAATACTGGCTGATTGTCTTACTTTCAAATCCGATTTTTCCATGGACCATATTTTTTAAATAGTTCCGCATCTCTTCGATTTGATTTGAATAAATGAAAATATTTTTCTCGTCCCAAAGGGTTTTGGCGGCTTCATAAAACCGTGAATCCGTAAAAAGAATATCGTTTCCGTTTTTTTGGATAAGAATATGCCCTGAACTTTCATTACATTGGCCGTCGTGCAGTTCAAAACCGGAAAGGTAAAATCTGTTGGTTGGGTAGCTCACAAGCAGGGCTGTCAAATTTTCTTCCGTTAATTTGGGGCGTACCGCCTCGCGGCGTTTTTGATAGATCGTGTTCATGTTATTTTTTTGTTAACTGTTTGTGTTCTTTTATTATTCTGTACCCGTTTTGCATAAGGTTTTTGGCAAGGTATTCAACCATGGCGACAGAACGGTGGCAGCCTCCGGTGCAGCCGATGGCTATGCATAGGCGGTAGCGTCCTTCGTTGTCGTAATAAGGAAGAATGGTCTGCAAAAACTCAAGCAGCTGCCGCCTGAAATTTTGAGCGGGTTCATCTTTGAAATATAATCCGCAACTTCCTGCTGCAGCCCGGTGTATTCGCGCAGCTTGGGCTCGAAAAACGGATTAGGCAAAAAACGCATGTCAAAAACAAGATCGGCATCTTTGGGAATACCGTATTTATAGCCGAAACTCATGATGGTGACCCACATGGAATGGCTGTCTTCCATGGTTTTGGAAAAGTGCTTTTGGATATGGCGCCTAAGATCGTGTATGGAGTAGCCCGTGGTGTTGATGATATGACCGGCCATGGTCCGTATGCCGGCAAGACGGTTTTTTTCTTCCTCCATAGCCATTTCAAGAGAATAGCCTTCCTGTTCCAAGGGGTGGGGGCGTCTTGTCGAGGCATAGCGTTTGAGAATGCTGTCTTTGTCCGCTTCAAGATAAATGAGCGTTGCTTTCGTATCGTCAGTCTGGCGTATTTTGGTAAATACGGGCAAAAGTTCCGTCAATGGGTCATTGAGGTATTTTCTTTTTAAATCAAGACCTAAAACAATACCTCGGAAATGTTGCATTTCAGGTTTATGGGCAAGGGCGATAAATTCCGGAATAACGGAAGGGGGCAGTCCGTCTGCGGTGAAAAAGTTCATATCTTCAAATACTTGAATGGCTGTGCTTATGCCGGAACCTGAAAGTCCGGTAATGATAATCACTTCAACTTCGTTATTGTTTTTATCTTCTGGCGTGTCCATACAAAATTGTCCGTATAAAAAAAGGGAGCAGTCTTGCCACTCCCTGAGATAGTTTGTTCGGAATATCAGACAATAGGGTCGATTATGCCGAAATCTCCGTTATTTTTACGGTAAATGACATTTATGCGTTCAAGGTCGGCATTGATGAAGACTAAAACTTCGTTGTCGCTTTGCTGGAGCTGCATAATCGCTTCGTCCATGTGCAAAGGCTTCGGAGCGAAGTTTTCTTTGCCGTTGACAACTTGGATGCCGTCTTCTTCAAGAATGTCATAGCTGTAAATATCGACATTGACATCGCGGCTTTTTTGGCGGCTGTGCAATTTTTCTGAAGAACGGCGGACTTGCGAACTGATCTTGTCGCTGATCATATCAATAGTCGCATACATATCTTTTGATGATTCGGCGGCATTAATGTTGAGTCCTTCGCCTGTAAGGGAAATTTCGGCTTTGTGGTGGAATTTGTCCACACTTAAGATTACCTGCATTTGCAGTGCGGGCGATTTTCCCAGAAAGCGGGTGATTTTTTCAAAACGGCGGCGCGCGTATTTTTTAAGATGTTCGGAGGGCTCGAAGTTTTTGAAAGTAAAGTCTATATTCATAGCTTACCTCCTGTAATGGAGTGAATTTCAGAAAGCTGCCTTTCTGATTTTAAATAGAGTATAACGAGTATTTTTTATTTTGTCGATAAGAAAATATAAAATAAAAAAGCTTGTTATTTTTAACAAGCTTTTCTGAATGTTATTGTATTTTATGCGCGGTTAGAACTTCGCCTTGAAGTTATCGTATTCCGCTTGCAGGGATTCCATAAGTTCTTTTACGGAAACAATGGATTTTATTTTGTTCACATTCGTTCCGCAAAATGCAAAGCCTTTTTCCAAATTGCCGCGCATCGCCGCAATAAGGGCGGCAGCGATGCAATAAGGGGTCTTCTCCTGCGTACAGGTGCTTACGCAGTGGAATGCGCAGGAAACAGGACGTTTCTTTCCGTCACGGACAGCCTCGATGAAACTGTTGAACAACGCTCTGCCGGGCATACCCACGGGACTGTTGATAATGGTGATGTCTTCCTCTTTTGCGTTCACAAAGGCTTCTTTGAATTTTATATCCGCATCGCATTCGTTGGTTGCAACAAAACGTGTGCCCATTTGTACGCCGGAAGCGCCAAGCGCCATGATATTCGCAATGTCTTCGCCGGAGTAAATCCCGCCGCCGGCAATAACCGGAATTGCCTGTCCTTTTTTGTCTTCCAAGGCTTTTACCGTTTCAACGACTTCGGGAACAATATGTTCGAGGCTGTGGTTGGGGTCCGTTATCTCTTCATATTTATACCCCAAATGTCCGCCGGCTTTCGGACCTTCGACAACGAAAGCGTCGGGAAGAAGTCCGGTTTTTGATTCCCATTTCTTGGCAATGACGG
>DONZ01000142.1 GCA_003512875.1 Desulfovibrio sp.
TGACGCACCCTTTGCAAGAGCTTCCCAGTTATGCACGGAATCCGGCTTTGCAGGGTCTTCATGCCCGGTTATAATGGTTACGGAAGAAGCGGCTGTCCTGTCTGTCAAGGGAATGCCCGCGTAAGCAGGACCGGCGATAGTGCTGCTTATTCCGGGGATTTCGCAAAACGGAACGCCGGCATCAAACAAAGCCCTTCCTTCTTCGCCTCCGCGTCCGAAAATATAAGGGTCCCCCCCTTTAAGACGGGCGACGATTTTACCTTCTTTGGCTTTTTCCACCAACAGCGCGTTGATGTCTTCCTGCTTCATGGCATGGTTGCCGGCTATTTTTCCAACATATATCTTTTCAGCGTCAGCGCGCACATTATCCAATAAAACATCACTTGCCAAATAATCATACACAACAACATCGGCACGGCTTAATGCATCCAAGCCCTTGCAGGTGATAAGCCCGGGGTCGCCCGGACCAGCACCGATCAGATATACAAACATGATGCCTCCGCTATAAATAATCAAAATTCATTAAACAGCAATTCTTATAACCGTAAATTCCCTTTTTCGCAACCAGATAATTTCCAAAAAAAATGTCATACCTTTGACATTTGATATTTTTACAAATTATATCAATACAATACAATAAAGGCATGATTCTTGCAACTATCCCGATAAAATTGATATGGAAGCGAGTTTTCTATGGCATACGATAGTTTAAGTTTATCACAACCTCTGCATGGCGGCGGATATAATGAATATTTGCTGAATAAAATGCAAAACAAAGACAATCCGCAGTCCGCAATTCAACAAGTGAAACAAAATTTTTCCCAACAGTCATTAATGGATACGGTTTCCGGTTTTGCTTCCGAACTTCGTTCCCAAAACCTTGTTAAAGCCGTAGCCGCTTTTCAAGAGGGCAATACCGGTCTTCCGCCCACGCTTACGGAACGCGGGGCAAAAATCGATACGAACGGAACAGTCACCCTGCAAGCCCCTCCTGAAACCAAGACGGAAGCAATACGGGGTATGGCGCTTGAACAACATTCCGCCCTAGCTTTGGACAAAAAAACGAGCATATCCCTGCAAGGGCTGCGCGCCATGTCTTTGGACAGCAATTCCTTAGGAATTTTGTCACGCCTTGCGAAACGTGCGGAAAATCAAACCATCCCCCCTCAACATACCGATACAGCCCAATCGAAAACGCTTTCCGACACATTTGCCGACGAACTTTCCGTAGGTAAACTGGCAATTAAATACGAATCAGCGGAAACAGGCAGCCAAAGTATCGGATACGACAGACACGGCGGAACTTCCTACGGAACATACCAGCTTTCTTCCAAAGCTGGAACATTTGACAATTTTTTGACATTTCTGCAAAAAAACGAACCGGAATGGGCTGACACGCTGAAAAAAGCCGGTGCCGCGAATACCGGCGGCAAACAAGGCGCCGTGCCTGCCGCTTGGAAAAAAATATGTGCCGAAAACCCTGAACGCATGAAAGAATTGGAGCATGATTTCATCGTGGAAAGCCATTATGAACCCGTATTGGATTACGTGCGGAAAAAATGGAACAGCACCATTTCTCCCGCCCTCAAGGAAGTCATATTCAGCACTTCCGTACAACACGGAGTAGCCGGAGCAAAGCGGATTATCGACCAAGCCCTCTCGAGCATGCCTCAGGAAAAAACAAATCAGGCTGAACTTGAAGAGAAAAGCAACGAACTTTTTATGGCAGGATTTGAAACCGATACGAAAAATCCGCCTCAAACCCAAGCCAAAGCAGAACCGCAGGAACAACAGGTCTTATTCATCAAAAACATTTACGAAAACAGAAAAAATAAATTTTCGTCCTCAACCGTCGCCGTTCAGCAAGCCGCAAAAATCCGCTTCAAAAACGAACAGAACGACGCTCTCGCCATGTTGGGATAACAGATTGGAATAAAGGCATGAAAAAAGAATTTTCATAACAAAGAATATTGCTTATGAAATTTGACAAAAATCTAATAACGCCTATACTGGAATACTATAAAAACGATAGTATTCCAGTTTTATTTCATAAAAAAGCCAGTATTGAGGATTTGTCATGCCAGCAGAATGCTCACCTCCCGAAAAAGTCTTTTGGGTTTATGTTTCTTTATGGATTGCAAACTTTTTTTCTCCCTTGCTGTACAGCGGGGTGACAACGATTTTGCCGTCTGTCGCTTCGGATTTCAATACCTCTGCCGCAACAATTTCCCTTATCGTCATGCTTTTCGCTTATTCCCAAGGATATTTCGGAGCCATAGGCGGACGGCTCAGCGACCTTTTCGGACTGCGAAGAATGCTGACCCTCGGCTTCATCATTTGCTTCATCACCCTTATCGGACTTTTCTTTTCCCCCAACTTTTTCGTTTTAAGCATTTTCCGGTTATTCCAAGGCATCGGAACAGCTCTTCTCATCAGCACGAGCACCGCCATCGCCGTCAATATCACCCCTTTATATAAACGCGGTTCAATTTTAGGAATTATGACTTCAGCCTCCTACCTCGGCGCTTCCTTGGGTCCGATTATCGGCGGTGCTATCGCAACATTCCTCACTTGGCGGTATTTATTCCTTTTCCTGCTTATTCCCAACATCTTAGGACTTATCCTTTTTAGAAACGCATTGCGCCTTGAATGGTGCACCCTTGACGGAGAACAATTTGACACAAAAGGCGCTGTCATGCTCGGACTCGGCACCGGCGCCATTTCCTTGGGCGCAGGACTCATGAGCATTTATTTCAGCCTTATCTGGCTTGTTCCTTTCGGCTTCGTTCTGCTCGCCTTTTTTGTCTATATGCAAAAACACACCAAATATCCCATTATCAATATTGATCTTTTCACCAAAGCAAAATCTTTCACCTTGGGACTTATCGCCATGATGGTCAATTTCGGCGCAACCACCGCCTTTATCTACTATTCGACCATGTATTTCCAGCAAGTCAGAAACTTCACTCCGTTGATGACCGGGTTTTTCCTGCTTTTCAAAAGTGCCGCCCAATTCGGCATCGCTCCTTTTTCCGGGCGCCTGGCGGATAAAATACACCCTGAATATATTGTTATCGCGGGGCTTATTCTCTGCACGGCAAGTTTGGTCGGCACCGCCTATCTAAACCAGCATTCCAGCATTTATTACATTTACGCCACACTTTTCATTTCCGGCATCGGCATTGCTATTTTCCATTCGCCCTGCACGGTTTCTTCCCTGCGCGACATTCCGTCAAAAGACATGTCCGTTGCTTCAAGCCTCACCGCCACGGCAAGAAGCATGGGTATTTTAGGCAGCCAAATCATTGTTTCCTTGGCTATTTCCCATTACCTCGGCAAGCAAACCGTAAACCCCGAAACCATTCCCGCCTTTTTGCAGTCAATGAAATTTTCCTTTTTATTCATGTCAGGCGTCAATATCATCTGTATCTTTTTTTACTGCAAACTTGCCTATAAAATTTATAAAAACGACCGCATGGATATTCCAAGTTAAGATTATGTATTGACAGTTTACCGCACAACGCATAAACTTTACGCATTACAAAATGAAGAGAGTTCCCATGAAATTAGCAAATAGATTATCAAGGGTGAAACCCTCCGCAACCTTGGCGGTCAATGCGAAAGCATTGGAATTGAAGAACAGGGGAGTCGATGTTATTTCCCTTGCCGTGGGCGAACCTGATTTTCCCACCCCGCCCCATATCGCAGAAGCGGCTAAAAAAGCCATTGATGAACATTTCACCCGTTACACCGCCGTTGCGGGTATTCCGGAAATTCGTGCCGGTATTTGCGAATATTACCAAAAGGTCCATGGCGTTTCCGCAAAAAACGAGAATGTCATCATAGGAAACGGCGGCAAACAATGCCTTTACAACCTTCTGCTTTGCCTTTTGAATGAAGGCGACGACGTGCTTATTCCTGTTCCGTACTGGACAAGTTATCCCGATATGGCAGCCCTTGTTGGAGCCAACCCTGTTTTTGTCCCCTCCAGCGCGGAAAACGGTTACAGAATTTCTCTCGGCGCTCTGGACGCCAGCCTTACCCCCAAGACAAAACTCCTTCTTTTAAACAGTCCGAGCAATCCCTCAGGCGTAAGCTATTCGCAAAAAGAACTGGATACCATCATCCGCTGGGCGATGGAAAAGGATATATTCATCATCGCCGACGAAGTTTACGAGCAGCTTGTGTATGATGAAAAATATCAATCGAGCGCAAGCAAACTTTGGGAGCAATATCCGGATAAGATTGCAATTCTCAACGCGTTTTCCAAAAGCTTCGCCATGACCGGCTGGCGTCTCGGTTTTGCTCTCGCCCATAAGGAACTGATAACGGAAATGACAAAACTGCAGGGACAAATTACATCCAGCATTTGTTCTATTTCACAAAAAGCAGGCGTTACAGCCCTGACTTCTTCTTATGACTGCATACTCCCCATGAGAGAAGCTTTCAAACGCCGCCGCGACTTCGCCTATGCGGAAATCAGTTCATGGAAAAATATCCTCTGTCCGAAACCGGAAGGTGCTTTCTATCTTTTTCCCGATGTGAGCGAACTTTTTTGTGAAAAATATAAAAATGCCCAAGAACTTTGCTCCTATCTTTTGGACGAAGCCAAAGTCGCCGTCATGCCCGGTGACGCGTTCGGTTTGCCGAACTGCATAAGAATTTCCTATGCCGTTTCCGACGAAACATTGAAAAAAGCATTAACTTCAATAAAAAAAGCCCTTTATGACTGATATGAAATTTTATAATTCCGAAAAATTCGCCTATCCTTGCGAAGACCCTCTTGCCATCCACGCCATCACGGAATGCATCGAAAAATTGCAGGAAGAAAAACTGCCCTTTGTCACCCTTGATTTCATTCCGCAGCTTTTGGCGGAACTGGAAAACCTGACAGAGTATTTCGCCCGTTTTGACCATTTGCTCTTGCTCGGCATCGGCGGTTCAGCCCTTGGCCCCCATGCGCTGCAGCAAGCTTTCAGCCCTCAGGACAAATATGTTTTAACCCCTGACGCGCAAATGAAAAAACATTTATGGGTCATTGACAATGTAAACGCCGGCCATTTGGCTGACTGCCTGAAAAATCTGCCTTTGGAAAAAACCCTCGTCCTGACTGTCAGCAAATCAGGTTCAACCCTTGAAACCATTTCCCAATATTTTATCTGCAAGCAATATTTTCAAAAAATGCTTCCTGCGACATGGCAAAATAATTTCTTTATCATCACCGATGAGGAAAAAGGATTTTTACGCCGGGAAACAACGGATAACAATTATAAATCATTGCCTGTCCCCGCATTGCTCGGCGGCAGATTCAGCATTTTCTGCGCTGTCGGCTTGGTTCCCGCCCTTTTTTTGGGCATAGATTACAAACGCTTCATCCAAGGAGCGATGGAAGCGAAAAACGAATTTTTTGCGGAATGCGCCTCCTATCAAGAAAATTGCCAAAACCCTTTGCCCAGACTTTTCGAGCTTGCGAATTTCGCATACAGCACCATGGCGAACGGTTATAGCGAACTCATCTTTTTTAATTACATACCGAAATGGAGCAGCCTGAATAATTGGTTCAGGCAGCTTTGGTCTGAAAGTTTAGGGAAAAACGGACAAGGTTCAACTCCTGTCACGGCTCTCGGAACTGTCGACCAACACTCTATCTTACAGCTTTTTCTGGACAGCAAACCCAATAAAGCCGTACTCTTTTTAACCGCTTCCGCAATGGAAAAAAATGCTCTTTGCACCATTTCAAAAAATCTTCCCGAAGAATGGAAATGGCTTGCGGAAAAAAATATTTCCGAAATTCTTGATGCGGAAGCGAACGGAACGAAACAGTCCATGATTAATCATCATATTCCCCTGTGCAGTATGGTTTTTCCGAAAACCGACGAGCAAGCCTTTGGAAAAATCATGTGGGAACTTTGCATGACAACCATTTTGACCGCCCATTTTTTAGGAATAAATCCTTACGACCAACCTGCCGTTGAAAAAAGCAAAAAAATTGCCAAAGCAACACTTTCGCAAAACTCAAACTGATATACACCGATATACAAGGACACCGCAATGCACACACTGCCTAAAGGATTTTCACTTGCTGTCGCCAATGCCGATTTCAGAGAAAAAAATTTGCCGAGAAAAGATTTATCCTTGGTTTTATGCGAACAAAAAACAGTAGCCGCAGGCTGCTTCACAACCAACCTTTTTAAAGCCGCCCCTGTTTTATGTTCCCAAAAGAATTTGGCGGAAAGCGAAGAAATACGGGCAATCGTGATCAATTCCGGACAAGCCAACGCCTGCACCGGTGAAAAAGGCATGCAAACATGCCTCAAAAGCCAAGCAATCATTGAAGAACTCTTCGATTTGCCAAAAGGTTCCGTGCTCACAGGTTCGACGGGTATTATCGGCGCCCATATCAACCTCGAAAAATGGGAAGAAGCAAGCTATGAACTGAAAACGAATCTTGGGGAAGCAACCCTTGAAGATTATGCCAAAAGCATTATGACGACAGACGCTTTCCCTAAAATTTCCTATAAAAAAATCGAAAAAAACGGTAACGAAGTTATTTTTGCGGGCGTAGCCAAAGGCGCAGGCATGATTTGCCCCAATATGGCGACAATGCTCAGCGTTCTTATTTCTGATGTGCAGGTCGATAAGGAAACTTGGACGGAAATTATTAAAAACGCTGTGCGGCAGGGTTTCAATACAGTCAGTGTCGACGGGGACACCTCGACCAATGACAGCCTTTTCGCCCTGTCCAGCGGACTGTCCCGCGTCAGTTTGGAAAAAGAGGAATTGCAAGCCATTGTTACGGAAATAATTCAGGAATTGGCGTATCTGCTTGTGAAAGACGGCGAGGGAGCAAGCAAGGTTATGCATATTGACGTCACAGGCGCAAAAACAGACGCCGACGCAGAAAAAATCGCCCGCACTGTCGGACATTCACAGCTGGTAAAAACAGCCGTATACGGCAAAGACCCGAATTGGGGACGTATTGTGGCGGCAGCCGGACGTGCGGGAGTGCCATTCAATCCTGACAAACTCAGCTTGACCCTCTGCGGAATTGAAATTTTTAAAGACGGACAACCTGTCGATATGGATATCGACGCTGCTTTCCGTCCTCTTTTTGACCAGAAAGACATCGATATTCAGATACATCTCGCAGAAGGAAACGGAAAAGCCCGTTTGAAAGCCTCCGATCTTACTCATGACTATGTTTCCCTTAACGCTGATTACCGCTCATAACAAGGAAAATACATGCTTTTTGCCGTATTGACCGTGGAATATACCTTGCACGGCAATGATAATCTCAAAGCGAAACGCCGTGTAGCCAACAGCCTTAAAACAAAGGTGAGAAATACTTTTAATGTCGCCGTTGCGGAAGCCGGAACGGAAAATTCCTTAACAAAACTCCGTCTGCAGGTTATCTCTCTGAGCAATGAAGAAAGGCATTTACGCTCACGCATGGACAAGTGTCTTGCCATGATGGAAGCCGTTTGTCCTGAAGAAATGACGTGGAGCGATATTGAAATGATTGATTATTAAATAATGGCATACTATATTGCCGCAAATCCGCCCATGCAAAAAAAGATATTTCGGCAGGAAAAAATTGTCTTGCCGCAATGCCGTAATTTTTTTTGCAAAATTGGCCGAAAAGATATTGCATTTATGGTGCAGAAACATGTTTTTTAAAACAAATAAATTCAATAAATAATCGAGGGAAACAATGAAATTATCGCTCCGAACAAAAATTTTGATGCCTTCCGTCTTAATCTTTGTGCTGGCTTTCGGTTTCTCCGGCTGGAACTCCTATCACCGCTCAGAAAAAGCCCTTCGAGAAGCCGTAATGGCGAACCTTGAAGCGAGCCTGCACGCCGTAAGCACAGGACTGAAAGATTTCAAAGAGAAAATTTTAGAGGATTTGCGAAGCAACACCACCGTAACCCCCATGCGCATGCTTTATTCCGAAGACAAACATGAAGCGGGCGTGGAAAGCGTATATATTTCTTTCATAAACCGTCCGCTCATAAAAGACGGAGTGTTGCTCTACATCGATGCCACCGATGAGAAAGGCACCGTGATTTCAAGCACGGACAAAAGCCGCATCGGCTTGTCAATAGCAGACTCACCCGTATTCAAAGAAGCCATGCAGGAAAAAGAATGCATAGGTGAAGCCGTTCCGGGTCCGGATACGAATGCGCTTGTTCCTTTTGCCGTGCCTGTCGTCCTGAATGGAAAAATCCGCGGCGTGCTGATGGCTATGGTGAATTTCGCCAAACTGGCTGACAAATACGTTGCACCGGTCCGCATAGGTGAATTGGGGTACGCCTTTGTCGCGACGGGAGTGGGTGAAATCATGTATCACCCCGACGGAGCGGAAATCATGGTTCCTGTAGCCCCCACATCATTGACTCCGAAAATGGTCAAATGGCGCAACGGCATATATGAATACAACTGGAGCGGACAGGATTGGATAGCCCTTTATGAAACGGACGAACAATCCAACTGGACCGTCATCGTCAAAGCGCAAGGGGGCGAAGTGTTCAAATCCATTCATGACATCGCCCTAAGCACCATTATCCTCACGCTTGTTTCAACCCTGCTCTTTACCCTCATCCTCTTCGCCATTGTGCGTTATCTCATTTCCGCGCTGCAGCGGAGCGTAACCTTTGCGGAAGCTGTCGCGGCAGGCGACCTTGACCGTTCTTTGGACATCGAGACCAAAGACGAAGTGGGAATGCTGGCTGCCGCCCTGCGCCACATGGTGAACAATTTGCGTGAAATGATTGAAACAAGCAGGCGCAGCGAACAGGACGCCCGTGAACAAAGCGGCAAGGCGGCCAAAGCGATACAAGAAGCGGAAGAAAGCCGCCAACAAGCTGAAATTTCAAGAAAACAGGGGCTGCAGGAAGCTTCAAACCAATTGACTTCTTTGGTGCAAAATTTGGCAGGCTATATTGAAACGCTTCGCGGGCGTCTTGAACAAGCGGCGACCGGCGCCGAAGGGCAATACCAAAGCTCACGCGAAAATGTCCAAGACATGATGATGCTGAATGAAAGTGCGCAGACAGTCGCAAAAAGCGCAAACTCGGCGGCGGCGAGTTCGACTCATGCCAAAGAAATGGCGCTGAACGGTCAGCGTGTCGTTTCCGGTGTTGCCGAAGCCATTTCCGAAGTGAATGAAAGCACGGAAGCCCTGAAACAAAGCCTCGACAATTTGGGAAAAAAAGCCGAAGGAATCGGCGTCATTTTAAATGTCATCACCGATATTGCAGACCAAACAAACCTTTTGGCATTGAACGCCGCCATTGAAGCCGCCCGTGCAGGCGACGCCGGACGGGGATTTGCCGTTGTCGCGGATGAAGTGCGCAAACTTGCGGAAAAAACCATGCAGGCTACGCGGGAAGTCGATGAAGTGACAAAAGCCATCCAAGCCGGAACGAGGGACAATATCCGCATAATGGATAACACCGCAAACATTATTGCACGAACAACGGAGCTTGCCGCCCAAGCGGGAGATTCGCTCGTTGAAATTGTTAAAACCGTTGAGAAAAATGCCGCTCAGGTCGAACATATCACCGATGCCAGCCATTCCCAGTCAAAAATAAGCATAGAAGTCACCGACGGAATCAAATCCGTTGGCGATATTGCGGAAGAAACATCAATGCTTATGACCGAAGCAAGCAAAGACCTGCAAAATGTTCTTGCCATTTCGGATGAACTGAACCTTAAAATTGAAACACTTGGAAAATAACATACCCAATCGATATGAAGAAACGCCGGAACATACTTTCCGGCGTTTCGCCGTTTTGAAAAACCTGTTCATGGTTTCCCGGTGAAAAATAACGCAAAACCAAGCTACCCCACTGAGCCGCATACGCCAAAAACCGCGTCCTGTTTTGCCATACCCCGCTTCTTGTTCGCTATTGAAATCAATCCTGAATACCATATGCGGCAAGTCCCGGTCTTAACCGCCGAACATCCTTTATTTTTTACTGGACAAAGCCGAAAATTTAGGCTAAGAAGAAAGAGCGTTTTTAGAAAACGTGTTTTTTTGTTGTGTCAAAATTTTATTGACCAATATCAAAAATATTGACCAACAATTTGATTTTATTACACATTTATCTTTTATGGAACAAAAACACGGTATTCTTTTGCTCAATAAGCCTAAAGGCATGAGCTCCGCCTTTGCTGTCGGACGTCTGAAAAAGCTTGGACAAAAAAAAATTGGACATGCCGGCACATTGGACCCTATGGCGACGGGGCTTTTGATCGTCCTTTTGGGCGAAGCGACGAAACTGTCGGGATATTTGCTCGAAAACGGCGAAAAAACCTATTCCGGAACACTGGAACTCGGTAAAATAACCGACACGTGGGACGCTGAAGGAAAAATCGTACAAGAGAACGATTATTCCTTTATTACAGAGGAAATGCTTGCGAATGCCGTAAAAAACTGGCTTGGGAAAAGCATTCAGGAAGTTCCGCCCTATTCTGCGGCGAAACATAACGGGCAGGCTCTGTATAAACTCGCCCGTGCGGGGAAAGAAGTACCTGTAAAAACAAAAGAAATTTATATTTCGCATGCTGAAATCCAATGGGTGGATTTGCCTTGCATGCGATTTCGGGTAACATGCAGTTCTGGCTCCTATATACGGTCCCTCGCCCACAGCTTGGGGATACGACTGGGAAGCGGAGCGACGCTCACAGAACTTACCCGTGAACACAGCCACCCTTTTTACCTTCAAGATGCCGTAACACTTGAAGAATTGCAGAAAAAACCGGAAATACTCAATGAAAGGCTCATTCCCATGGAAAACGCTTTGCCGAACTGGCGGATAATTGAGTTATCGGAACGCGAAGCAAAAGCGGTGAAAAATGGCAATCCCGTTCAAACCGCTGATACGGATTTCACTGAAAATGAAAGAGTTTTTCTGCGTTATCAGGGAAACGTGCTCGCATTGGCCGAAGGAAAAGTCATTGATTCAAGAAAGTTCTGGCAAATTCTGAGGGGGCTGGCAACCCTATAACTCCATATTCATATGGACAGGAGGATAATGCTGTGGCTTTGGATACAGCTCAAAAACAGGCAGTCATCGCTGCCCACGCAAAACATGAAGGCGACACCGGTTCTCCGGAAGTTCAAATCGCACTTTTAACCGCCCGTATTGACGGTCTTACAGACCACTTCAAATACCACAAGAAAGACTTCCACAGCCGTACAGGTCTTTTAAAATTGGTCGGTCAGCGCCGTAAGCTTCTTACGTACTTGAAAAAAACCGATATCCAACGTTATCGTGCTCTTATCGAAAAACTTGGATTACGCAAGTAATTTTTAGGGGGAAGGCATCTTCCCCTTTATCTTAGCAGTCGTGTAACGGAGGGTCCGTGAAAAGGACCGATCACTTGGTATTTTTCACGGAATCTCCTTACACAGGAGAAAAAAAATGAGTTTATTAGATTGTACTCGCGTTACCGCCACAGTCGGCGGTAAAGAAATTATTTTGGAAACCGGCAGGCTCGCCCGTCAAGCCGCCGGCGCTATTTGGATACAATGCGAAGGAACAGTATGTTTTACCACTGTTTGCGAAACCCCGCTCGATACGCCGAAAGACTTTTTCCCCCTTACGGTTGAATATGTTGAGAAAATGTATGCGGCAGGCCGCATTCCCGGAAACTTCTTCCGCCGCGAAATCGGTCGTCCAAGCGATAATGAAACCCTTATTTCCCGCTTGATCGACCGTCCTATCCGCCCATTGTTTCCAAAAGGATACGGCAACGAAGTGCAGGTTTTGGCGCAGGTTTTATCCGTTGACGGCAAAAACATGCCTGATGTGCAATGCATAACAGCCGCTTCCGCCGCCCTTTGCGTTTCCCACATTCCTTTTGACGGTCCTATCGCTGGAGCGAGACTCGGACGTGTCAACGGAGAATTTGTAATCAACCCGACCATTCAGGAATTGGAAGAAAGCGACCTCGACCTTGTTTTCGCGGCTTCTGAAACCGCTGTCGTCATGGTTGAAGGCGAAGCGAAATTCGTTCCCGAAAATGTCATCATCGAAGCTCTTGAATGGGGACACAAAGCAATTCAGCCTCTTATCGCAGCCCAAAGGGAACTTGCGGAAAAAGCAGGCAAAGCGAAAGTTCCTTTCACGCCAAAAGAAGATGATGAAGCCTTATACGCCCATGTTGAAAAATTGGCTCTCGATGCCGGCATGGCTGAAGCGCTTCGTGTTGTCGACAAACTGGAACGCAAAGACGCCCGCAAAAAAGTGAAGGACACTGTCAAAGAAGCTATGCGGAACGACCCGGCTTATGCCGACAATGAAGAGGCGATGGGCGAGGTCGGCGTTATTTTGGAACATTTGGAAAAGAAAATCGTACGTCAGCGTATTTTGAAAGAAGGCACGCGTATCGACAACCGCGACACCAAAACCGTCCGTCCCATTGAAATTGAAACGAGCGTCCTTCCAAGAACCCATGGTTCAATTATTTTTGCCCGCGGCGAAACAAAAGCCCTTGTCGTCACGACCCTGGGCGCAAGTTCCGACGAATTGCGCACGGACGGCATCAACAGCGGCGATGAAGTAAAACAATTCATGCTCCATTACAATTTCCCGCCTTTCAGCGTCGGCGAAGTGAAATCTTTGCGCGTGTCACGCCGTGAAATCGGACATGGACACCTTGCGGAACGCGCCTTGAAAGCGATTATCCCAAGCCAAAGTG